>PWRZ01000126.1 GCA_003563385.1 Syntrophomonadaceae bacterium | reverse complement strand
CTTTCTACTTATTCCTACTCTCTGGACCAGGCCCATATCACGCGTTTGCAGGAGGCGTTCGTCAGCTGTGCTTCACGGCTGGGTATCTATGATGGCAGTATCGTCAATCTCGACTTTCACACTGTGCCGAACACATAGATGCTGTAAAGAAAGCAGAACAAATTTTAGACAAGATCGGCGGTTAGTTTCAACTAAACGGTAACTCAGCGGTCGTAGCAGGGAGAGTGTTAGAAAATGGATATTTACAAAAAAAAGAGAACACCCTTAGAAGCCGTAAAAATGGGTGTTCATAGGACATTACTTCTGGTGGACCCGAGGGGAGTCGAACCCCTGACCTCTAGAGTGCGATTCTAGCGCTCTCCCAGTTGAGCTACGGGCCCATGCTTTATTATACCTGTGCAATAGCGATTGACTGAAATTATTATACCAGTGTGCTGGCGAAAAAACAAGGATGGTTTGGGCAGCAGCTATTTTAGCTGCTCTATTTTTTTGAAGCACAAACCCCTGGTTTAGAGAACAGGGAATTTTTATCTTTATTGATGTAACGAGTTGTTTACAGGACAGATATTGTGGCAAAATGTATTAAATATTCCATTTTGCTGCTATAATGATTGGGAAAAGCGGTTGCAGGGGGAGGAACTGGAATGAACGGCGCCCCTGACGGCACAGAGAGCTTTCTGGTATATTTGATTGAAAGGTATGGCGTGCTCGGCTTATGGTTCAGCACTTTTTTAGAGAGCATCGGCATACCCTTTACTTCCGCAGTGGTGTGTATTTTAATTATTAGAATTAAAGGGGTAGAGCAGCACGGTGTCGAAGCCCCGCTTTGCTTTTCCGGGATCCCCGCTTTTTAAAATTTACAATAAAAATTTTAAAATTAGAAGGATTTTTTATAGGAGTGTTGAATATTTAAGGAAGTGGTAAAGCACATCTCACATCTAAGGGAACTTCTTAAGGAAATTAAGTCAACGGGGGAGGTGTAGTTTTAATTTTTAAAACTCTCTGCAGCATTTTTTCTTTTAAGAAAGGAGGTGAAGGCCTGGTTTTGTTTGAAAGCAAACCAGGCGCTGAATGCGTTACAGTTATTACCCCGGCTGTACTTTAAAAACTACGGCAACTGTTCTGGAGGAGTCTGCCCTTGAATCTGCCAGGTCACTGGGGATTGAGCTGGTAGAACAGGAGGAATGGCAGTGCTGCGGTGCTGTGTTCCCCCTTGCTACTGACGAAATGGCAGCCTTCCTGTCTTCTGTCCGCAGCCTCTCCGCAGCCAGTGAGGCGGGAGAAAAGCTGCTCACCCTCTGCGCGGCATGTCACCATGTAATTAAAAGGGCCAATCACGTCATTATCAACAACAGTGATGTCCGTGAAAAGGTTAATAATTACCTCGAACTGGATGATTACTACGGTGGGCAGGGAGAGGTGATCCATTACCTGGAAATGCTCCGCGATGAGCTCGGCTTTGAGGAGCTGTCCAGTAAAATCAAGCAGCCCCTGGAAGGACGCAGGGTTGCCGCTTACTACGGCTGCCTTCTGCTGCGCCCGGCCAAAATTATGCAGTTTGATAATGCCGAGAACCCCAGCATTATGGAAGATTTCCTGGCCGCCCTGGGGGCCGAGGCCGTCGATTATCCTTACAGGACGGAGTGCTGCGGGGTTTACCTTTCTGTTAACAACGAGGAAATAGTGTCCGGTATGGTGGATAAGATTATAAGCTCGGCCCTGCGCTACGGCGCTGAGGCCATTGTTAACGCCTGTCCTTTATGCCATTACAATCTCCTCGAACTGCAGAAAAAAACACCGGAGGGAGAGCCTACTTTGCCGGTCTATTATTTCACGGAGCTTCTGGCCGAGGCTCTCGGTGTAAACAGCACGGTTAAAGACAGCGCCGCCGGCTAAAGGCTGTGGGAAAATCCACACTGGAAGAAGGAGGGAAGGAAGTTGAAGGTTACTACTGAAAATTTGCGCAGCAACATTATCAAGGATATTGCTGAGATAAGCGGGGAAAATGTTGCCGAGTGCTACCAGTGCGGGAAGTGCACGGCAGCCTGCCCCGTAAACCAGGCCATGGATATATTGCCGCACCAGGTGCTCCGTTTGCTGCAGCTGGGGCTTGCGGATGAAGTGATGAACTGCAAGACAATCTGGATCTGTGCTTCTTGTTTTACCTGTGCCGGCCGCTGCCCGCGGGACGTGGACCTGGCCAATGTCATGGAAGCGGTGCGGGTTATCCTCCTCAGGAAGAGGGATTCGACAATGCTTAAGGCTGAAGATATGCCCGAGGTGCTGGCCAAGGGTATGCCCGAGCAGGGTATTGTGAGCGGTTTTCGCAAGTACGCCAAGTAACAGCTTTTGCCGGAACCGCGGCAGGAGAGCTTTATGCCCGGGCTGACCTGCCTGCCGGCTCCACGTTCAAGAAGTGTGCTGCTCGACCGGTTCCGCGAACGTGCTACTTAATAGATTTTTTGAAGGAGGGATGTTAGTTGAGGAGGATCGGTGTCTTTATCTGCTGGTGCGGCACCAATATTGCCGGCACCGTGGATGTCAAAGAGGTTGTCGAAGCGTCCAGGAAGATGCCCGGTGTGGTCCATGTCGATGATTACAGCTATGTATGCTCGGAAGTTGGGCAGTCCATGATCCGGGATGCTATTGCCAGCGAGAAGCTCGACCGTGTGGTGGTCGGTTCCTGTTCGCCGCGCATGCATGAAACAACTTTCCGGAAAACAGCGGAAGCTGCCGGGTTGAACCCTTACCTGGTGGAAATAGCCAACATCAGGGAGCATTGTTCCTGGGTGCATAAGGATAAAGAGGATGCTTCGGAGAAAGCTGTTGCCCTGGTGCGCGCAGCCGTGGCTAAGGCGGCGCGCAACGAAGAGCTGGTAGCCGGGGAGGTCCCGGTCGAGCACCGGGCCCTTGTCATCGGGGGCGGTGTCGCCGGCATCCAGGCCGCCCTTGACATTGCCGATGCCGGTTACGAGGTAGACCTGGTGGAGAAGACTCCCAGTATCGGGGGGCGCATGGCCCAGCTGGACAAAACTTTCCCCACCCTGGACTGCTCCGCCTGTATCCTGACGCCCAAGATGGTTGATGCGGCCACGCACCCGCTGATCAACCTGCATACTTACAGCGAGGTGGAAGAGGTGGGCGGCTACGTGGGCAACTTTGAGGTAACTATCCGCAAAAAGGCGCGCGGTATAGATATGGAAAAGTGCACCGGCTGTGGGATCTGTTACGAGAAGTG
>PWRZ01000025.1 GCA_003563385.1 Syntrophomonadaceae bacterium | reverse complement strand
CCCCCCCCAAAGGCCCGCTCCCTTTCCGGCTTTATCCTGCTTTTCTGTCTCCTGGTAGCACTGGGGATTTTTGGCTTCCGTGTCCATGCCTATTTCCAGGGCAGCGACAGGCTTATCAGGGATCCTGTGGAGATGACGGTAACGCCCCAGGGGGAATCCATAACTGACACGGTAAGGCTGGGCTCAAACAGGGTTCGATTTGACCAGGTCTTCGCGTACGATACCAGCGAAGACGGCTACCTGGACCGCAGGTCTTACTATCGGGACGACCAGTTGGTAATGGCCGCCTGGGATACCAACGCAGACGGGTTTTTTGACCTGTGGATGCGCTTCGTTGAAGGGGATTACGTGGACCTGAAAGCACGGGACCTAACGGGAGACGGAAAGATTGACGAACTTTTCAGGGTTGACGAAAATGAAGTTCGCACGGAAAACAGGATTATGGAGGAAAGTATGCAGTCCCTGGGTTTTTCTGCACTTCCTGTGTTCTTGTTCCTGGGGCTGCTGCTCATCGATAATAGAAGGAGGAGAAGGAGCCGATGAACATTTTCAGATCATCTGTGAAACAAGCCGTGGCGGTGCTTTTGGTCACTGCTCTTCTGCTGCCCCCGTCGGCTTCTCTTGCTCATGTGCGGGATGGCTGCACGAAGGGCTGCGGTTACACGAAGGGTGTGTTCGCAGCTGCGAATGGCGGAAATTTGTTTGAAAGATTGCTTGATATTTTTTTTGATGATACTAACGGCTCAGACCCCGCCAGTTCTGATGAAATAATAGACGAGGACGGTAATATTAACGAGAAGTTATTTGAGCGGGAATGGCGAACGTATTCTGATTTCCCGACCCCTGCTTTGCCAATTGATGAAAGCTGGCCCCTGCAGTCCCGGAGCTGGGAGGTGCAGCAGTATTACGGCATCCAGGATCAAATCAACAACCTGAAATATGAATCCGCCATACTTCAGGCGGAGATGGAGTTTGGCCGCCAAATGCGCCTGGAACTGCGGGAATATAGGAAGAACCTGGTGCAAAACATCAGAGTAAATCTTCTGCGTTCATTCTGGCGGCTGTCATTTATGACCTATGATACTATTAAGGGAGGCGTAAAAACAGGGAAGTCCTACTCCAAGCTTTTTACCGCGACAGGGTCGGCAACAGTCTTACAAGGTCTCTCCAACGTTAAAAATGCCCTGGATGTGGTCGATGGACACCCCCAAGGATGAACGCTCGGAGATAGTCAAGGCCGTTAAGGACGAGATCGGATTTATTGAGAATATCGATAAGGTCTATAGAAACCCGTTGGAGATCGCCAAGATCGCTGCCGACAAACTGAAAGGAAAAGCCGATGAGTTTATGCCCAAAGCGAATATTACCGATGAAGAAATCGAGATCTTGCGCTCGCAGCACCTGACCAAAGAAGGAATAGATTTTGTTCTTGCGGAGAGTTACCAGGAAGACTTCGAGCGGCAGGACCGGGTGGAAGAAATATCTGCCAGAATCGAGCAACTCGAAAAAGAGCAGCAGGAATGGGAGTTGGCAGAAAAAGACCGGGTGCGGGAGATGCTGATCGCCGACTGGAAACGGAGACAATCCGGATTCAGATTGCCGCTGCCGGATGATTGTTTTATAGCCACGGCTGTGTACGGTTCTCCGGGGGCCGTGGAGATCGTTGTGTTTCGCGCCTTCCGGGACGAGGTTCTGCTTTCTACCAGGGGTGGAAGTAAGCTGGTAGACCTGTACTACCGTTTCAGTCCCCCGGTGGCCTCTTATCTCACCGAAAAGGAAAAAGCGCGGACTGCCGTAAGACTAATTCTTGTCGAGCCCCTCGTCAGGTTTCTACAAGCGGTAAGGTAGAAGAGGCAAATAATAATAGTAGGCTTATTTAATTGACTGGAGGTATTATTCTTATGAAAAGTTCTTTGGGAACGGGATTGGGTCTGGCGGGAGGGGGACTGGGCTTGGTAATTACATTCCTGCTGTTTCTGGGCAGAGAGGCCTTCGAATTGGAGGTGGGGACCCCCGTGCTGGGAGACCTGTCGGCAGGCATAGCCGGGGTGCTGGTGCTTATTTTTTCTATGGTGATCATCATCGGGACCTTGCTGGCCCGGAGCAGACCCGGCCTATCTGCACTTATGCTTATCAGCGCTGGTGCCGCAGGCTTAATACTGCTGGGAGCCCTTTTTGTGCTCCAGGCCGTGCTTGTACTGGTAGCGGCTGCCATAATCTTTGCTAAGGGCAGAACTGCCTCAGATCAGCAGAAGGGTGCCGTGTAACCGAATGGGCGGAAATGTAACCGAATATTTCATTAACAAGCTCGCCGAATGGCGAGCTTATTAATGGTGCCTGTGGGCCGGAGGTGGGCCGGGGGGACAGGTCGTTTGTCCCAGGTGGGCCGGGGGGACAGGTCGTTTGTCCCACACTTAAATGTGTTATTACCCTATGGAGGCAAATTTGTGCTATAATAAAATTGTAAGGGGTGATATTTATGGGATTAATTGATGAAAGAATAAGCGTTGATCCAAATGTGTGTCACGGTAAGGCCTGTATCAAAGGTACTAGAATTATGGTGTCGTTAATACTGGACAATTTAGCTGCAGGGAAGAGCTATGAAGAAATCATTAGTAATTATCCTTCATTGAACATGGACGATATCCGAGCGTCAGTTGCCTATGGTGCATTGTTAAGCAAGGAAAGGACTATTGCGTTGTCGTGATGTGCAGGGATTTAATATTTAAAAAGGTCTACTCCTCCTGTGACCTTTTTACGCTGGAGATGCATTCCAGCGCCCCTAAGCAGTGATGCAACACCCCAGCCCCTTGGACAAGTGGGCCTGGAAGACAGATTTTTGTCCATATCTTCTCAGGAAGGCAAGTAGATAGTCTGGGAGGAATGTGACTGCTCAGATGACTACATCATAATTTTGCCGTTAAGGCAGGAAGGTTAATGTTATAAGCTTACAATCCCGGAGAATGTTCATTAAAAACAAAACTATCGCTTCAATAGCAGGATAAAGTGGTATAATTATTAATATGACAAATTATACGTTTACTCCGTATTTTGAAAACGAAGTGCAACGCAAACGTCCTTACTTGCTTAAGGAATGGTGTATTCAGGTTATTGAAAACCCCATTGTAATGGAACAGCAGGAGAATAATCGTTTCCGCTTTTGGGGAGAAATTGCTGAACTTGAAGGAAAAATTCTTAGGGTAGTAACCCTGAATGACAAAACAACGATACATAATGCTTT
>PWRZ01000029.1 GCA_003563385.1 Syntrophomonadaceae bacterium | reverse complement strand
GGTATCAAAGAGACCGTATTGGGGGATATAACCGCCCTGCCCGTCCGGGGCGTGGGTTTCGGTGCGCCCGTCGCCCCAGTGGAGGGTGGCGTTGCCAGCGCTGTCGAACGTGAGGCGAATATGGTAGCTGTGGGTCCAGCCGTAGCCGAGCGGGGTTGCGCTGGCTCCTGCTGCGCTGGCGGCGCGCGAGTTGTAGCTGCGGTCGAAGCGGAACGGGAGGCCGATGCCGGGGATGTCGAGATCACGGCCTTGGTAGATGTAGTTGCCGGTGGCGGTGTTGACCGGGTCGCTGATGTAGCCGGTGTTCGGTGCCACACCGTGGGCGGTGGATTCCTGGGTCAGGCCGATGTTGAGCCAGGAGCGCTGGTTACGGTCGATGGTGCGCGAATAGTTGGTATAGCCGGTGTGATCAACCGAGATCTGGTGGGTGGTGCAGCTCAGACCGTCGATCTGGTAGTAGCCGCTGCTGCTGGTCGTCGCGGCGGCAAAGCCGTTGGCGTTGACCGTGACTCCGGACAGTGGGGCGTGGTTGGCGCTGGCGTTGGTGACGTAGCCGGTCAGCGGGAGGCTGCTGTCACAGCTCGGGCCGGTGTCGTCCCCGTCAAGTTGCAGATAGTCTCCACACACCCAGCCCGAGAAGGTGAACGAGGATTGCGGTGTAAAGATCCGGTACCAGGGGCTGGCGCAGCCAGAACCGGCGGGGCTTTGTTCGAAGGTGACAAAGCGCTGACCGTCGTAGGCGCTGTCGCGCACTGTGCCACCGGGGAGGGCGCGCACGTTCAGACCCAACGGGGCGGTATCGATCACTTCGACTTCGCTGGCACCAGTAGCGGGTACCGAGTAAGTGACGCCCTGATACACGCCCGCGACCCAGCCGCTGCAGATGCCGGTGTTGCCGCACGGTAGGTGAATGTGATACCAGAAGTCATTGCCCTGGACGCTGGTCTCGAAGGCGACGAATTCCTGGCCGTGGCTGATTTCGTTGAAAATGGCGTGTGTAGTGCCCGGCCCTTGGCGGACGTTGAGTCCGGCGGCGTTGACGACGCGGATGGTGGTGGCCGGGCCGGGCGTCGGTGGTGAATCGTCGTCGAATGAGAACACATTCGGGTCGTCACTCCAGAGTCCATGACTGTCCCGGAAGCGGATGCGGGCGCTGTGGTAGCCGCTGCCGAGTGTAGCCGTCAGGGTGACGGTTTCGATCAGGTCGTCGAAGCTGCCGTCGTCCGCCGACAGCGAGGTCGGTGCCCCGTCGTTGATGATGCCCTCGGCAGCGGTCAGGATGATCGGCTCGAAGCCCGGAGTGGCGTGAATCAGTAAAATCTGCCGCAGGGGCGCCGACCAGGCACCGGTGCTGTCCAGCATCCGGATGTACAGGACATGAAGGCCGACGTCCAGCCCCTGCAGGGGAATCCTGCCGCCCATCACTTCCATAGCACTGTCGATGCTGCCGTCGGCGGCGACATTCAGGGGATAGCCCTGGCCCTGGCCGGGGTCGTCGTTGATGAAGGCTTCGGCGGCGACGATGCGGTTGGACTCGCCGGGCGGTTTGCCGGGGTCGCCCGCATCGAGATAAATCGTCTGCCCCAGGGGGGGTGACCATTCGCCGCTGGCGTCCCGGAAGCGCAGATAGACCGTCTGCGGCCCCGATTCGAGACCGCTCAGGTCCAGTATCCCCTTGGCAATCCGGAACGGATCGGTTGCGGCGCCTTCCAGGTCGAACGGCGTGCCCAGACCGGGCAGCAGGTCGGGGTTGTTGAGAAACGCCTCGGCGGCGACCAGCGGGTTGGCGTCGCTTTGGGCCGGTGCTGCGGCAGGCCATCCGAACAACAGGCCAAGCGCCAGCAGCAAAGCGGGCAATCTGCGGATGATATCCATAAGGCTGTTTCTCTCGCTGCTTGAAGGTCAGCGGAACCGTGCCACACCGATGGCGCGTAGCTCCAGTTCTCCGCCGCTGACGATCCCGCCCATGAACAGGGGATAGACATAGGGTGCGAGACTCTGCGGGTCACGCTGAACGTCGTACTGGTCGATGCTCCACGGTCCGCCGTAGACTCCTATGTCGTTGCGGGTGCGATCCAGGTCGGCGAGTCCGAAATCGGGCGGGCCGGCATCGATGGCCGGGGAAGTCGGGGCGAGACGGTAATCGGTCAGGTCGATGAATTGCGGGTCGGCGTTGAGGTTGCCGTCGGTGTTGGGGCAGATCGCGTCACCAGAGCACAAATTATGCGTGAATTGTACAATCGCATCATGATCATGGTTGTTTTCGCAATTGTCAGTTATGATATTTCCGTGTGCTCTAACTTCATAGAAGCTAGCATAACCAAAAGTACGAATAAAAGAGTGATTGTGTGCCTTGCATCGAATAATATTATTTCTTATTTCAGCAAAACCCGTGTCACTACTAAACAAGCCTAACTGTATAACTCTATTTGGAGACCCTCCTGCATCACCAACCTCAATGATATTGTTGAATATCAATGCTGAACCGCTACGGAGTGATATACAGATCGTTGTCCGTTCACATGACAAACGGTTACCTATAATTCGAGTAGACACGGCATTGCTGCCTGACCCAATGGCTACGCCGCTTGACTGCTTTCTAACAGAGTTGCCAACAATCCAGGCAGTTCCATTATTGTGTGCAATACGACCATCCAATAACACATTGCCTGCGATATAGGCATTATCAGTGCTGACGCCGCTATTGATACTTCCCAAGCCCAGGTGATTACCGACAATGACCAGCGAGCCAACTCCCTGCGATTCAGTGTAGTTAAGTGCATTAATCCCATTTGCCGTCCAGTGATTCTCCAGAATCCGTATCGCGTCCGCCTCGTTGAGAATCATGTCCTCCCTGAACTCCAGACCCTGCACCGTCACCTCGATCCCTACCCCATCGATGGTCATCGTGTCGACGACGACCGCCTGTGTCGACCGATACTGCGGGCGAATGGTCAAGGACTTGTTTACCAGCACATCGCCGAAATATGCCCCATCCTGCAGAATCAGCGTATCCCCGTTCGCCGCACCGGCCACCGCATCGGCGAGCGTATCGGTTCCGGGCGGCACCATGATCTCCGCCGCCTTGGAGACGAACGGCATCGTGGCCAATAATGCGATAATAAACAGACAGTAGAAGGGCTTTAGCCGACGCATGAGTCGATCCTCTTGAGATGAGGTGGCATTGGAATAATAAGGGAATGTGGCGCTAAAACCACCGATGTCACAGTGGCTATCAAGCAAGG
>PWRZ01000070.1 GCA_003563385.1 Syntrophomonadaceae bacterium | reverse complement strand
CGGTTACCTGCCGGGAACTGACGACCATGGAGGTTGAAACCCTGGTCGAAAAAACCATCCAATCTGCCGCCATTGCCAGGGCGGCAGGTTTTGACGGCGTGGAGATCCATGCCGTCCATGAGGGTTACCTTTTAGACCAGTTCACCATGGCTTTCTTTAATAGGAGAACCGATAAATATGGTGGCGATTTAAGGGGTCGCCTCACTTTCCCTGTCGAGATAGTAAAGGGCATTAAAAATAAACTGGGCACAGATTACCCCGTGCTCTTGCGTTACAGCATCAAGAGCTATATCAAGGACTGGGGGCAAGGAGGCCTTCCGGGCGAAGAGTTTGAAGAAAAAGGACGCGACCTGAAAGAGGGGCTTGCTGCGGCACAAATACTGGAGGAAGCCGGTTACGACGGTTTCAATGCCGATGCCGGTTCCTACGATGCCTGGTACTGGGCCCATCCCCCGGTTTATCAAAAGCATGGTTTATACCTGCACCTCACCGATAAATTGAAAGAGGTGGTCACTGTTCCTGTCATTGTAGCTGGCAGGATGGAAGTTCCCGGCCTGGCCATTACCGTCATTAATGAGGGCAGAGCGGCGGACATGGTCGCCCTGGGAAGAGGGCTTTTGGCGGATCCCGATTGGGGAAACAAGGTGGCAGGAGGTAATTTTGAAGATGTTCGCCCCTGCCTGGGCTGTCATGACGGCTGCCTGGGCGGCATAACCCCTCTTTCCTGTGCCGTCAACCCGGCCTGCGGGCGGGAGGCAGAATACAGCCTTTGGCCTGCGCAAAGATCGAAAAACGTTATGATCATCGGCGGAGGCGTGGCCGGGATGGAGGCTGCCAGGGTAGCGTCAATAAGGGGACACAAGGTCAGCCTTTATGAAAAGAGCGGTGAACTGGGAGGTCACGTCATCGCAAGCTCCAGGCATGCCTTCAAAGATGATAACGCCAGGCTGCTCCAGTGGTACAGGACCCAGCTGCAAAAACTCAATATCGAGGTACATCTGCATACAGAAGTGAATAAAGAGCTGGTAGAAAAGATCAAGCCCGATGCAGTTATTGTAGCTACCGGTTCCAGGCCGGCTCTCCCCTCTATCCGGGGAATTGATGAAGATATGGTCATGACAGCCAGCGATGCACTTTTGGGAAGCAAAGAGGTTGATGAGAAGGTGGTCATCATGGGTGGGGGGTTGATTGGCTGTGAAACAGCTCTGGAACTAGCCCGGCAGGGGAAGAAAGTTACCATTGTGGAGATCTTACCGGAACTGATGGCAGCCGGGCTTCCGGTACCTCATGCCAACCGGGTCATGCTGCTCGATCTTTTATCATATTATAAAGTAAATATTTTAACCGGCACAAGCCTGCTGCAGATCCGAGAAAACAGCGTGGAGCTGATCAACGCAAGCTTTGCCAGGGATTCTCTTCACGCCGGCACAGTTATTGTGGCAACCGGCCTGCAGGCTAACCGGGAGCTTTACCAGTCCCTGAGGGACAGCACTTCTGTCATGGCTCCCATTGGCGATGCCGCAAAGCCTCGTAATATCATGCATGCCGTCTGGGAGGCCTATGAAGTGGCAAGAACCCTTTAAGGTGACAGGGGGACGGCTCTCTTGACACCCTGCCTATTAGATGGTATGTTTTATGAGAAGCTTTGGAAAAATAATCTTGGGGGTAGATATAGATGAATCATATCAAGACCATGTTCCTGATGGTTTTATTGACGGCTGTTTTGATCCTGCTGGGAGGCGTGATAGCAGGCAATGAGGGAGTTGTCCTTGCTTTTGTCATTGCGCTGGCGATAAACTTTTTCGCCTATTGGTACAGCGACAAGATGGCCATCACCATGACCCGTTCCAAGCCCCTTAGCGAACGCGAAGCACCGCAGGTTTACAAGGCCGTGTACGAACTTACGCAAAATGCCGGTATGCCCATGCCTAGGATCTATTTGATGCCTACCGATCAACCCAATGCTTTTGCAGCCGGGCGCAACCCCGGGAATGCGGTTATCTCGGTGACCCGGGGGCTCATGAACATGCTAAATTATGAAGAATTAAAAGGGGTTCTGGCTCACGAGCTGGCCCACATTCGCAACCGGGATACCCTCATAAGCACTGTTGCAGCAGTTATGGCAGGAGCTCTCATGTTTATTGCCAGGATGGGTATGTGGGGTATGATGTTCGGCGGCGGGCGCAGGAACAGCGGCAGCCACCCCGCCATGCTTCTAATAAAACTGGCGGCTATTATACTGGCTCCCCTGGGAGCTATGCTTATACGAATGGCCATTTCCCGGACCCGCGAATATGGGGCCGACGCTACCGGAGCCCAAATAGCCCGGAATCCCGAGGGGTTGGCCAGTGCACTGCAGAAGATGGAAAGTTACGCCCGCAGGCGCCCCCTGCAGGTTAACGAGGCTGCTTCCCACTTGTTCATAATAAATCCCCTTTCCGCCAGGGGAATGGGCAAGCTTTTCAGTACCCATCCACCCATAAAGGAAAGAGTAGAGCGCCTGCAGAACCTGTACGTAAGATAAGACTACCGCGATCGGCGCTTTCCTGGTGGACCATCATGTAAACATGATCAAACCATGGAAGTGCAAGTGAGGTTCACAAGGTGAGGTTCTGTTAATGGGCATAGCAGGGGGAAAATTAGAACCGATTATAAAATGGGCAGGAGGAAAGGAAAGGGAGCTGCCATATTTAATGCCCTACCTTCCCGTGAAGTTTGAACGTTACATGGAGCCCTTTGTCGGTGGGGGCGCCCTGGCTTTTGCAGTGGACGCCGGGCAGATAGCCATTAACGACCTGTCAAAAGAGCTAGCCCTGCTTTACAGGCTGGTTCAAAGGGGAGACCGGGATTTTTTCCAGGGGTTGCGGCAGATTGACGGCACCTGGAAGAGATTGGAATTGCTGGTTGACGATAACATTGAATATTTAGCCGCTATTTACATTGATTTTACTTCAGAAATCAACAGCACGGAAAAAACCAGGGATTTGCTTGTTGAGTTTGTGATCAATCATACGCCTGGGTTAACCGGGCTGCTTGAAAGCGATTTTAATATTGGCGTAGATAATTTTCTGGGCGAAGTTGTAAGGAATTTAACTTCCAAGATGAGCCGCATGAAAAAGATTGAGAAAGAAAAGGGGAAACTTGGCCGGGGTGACCTGCAGGATAATATTGAGTGCGCATTCAAGTCGGCATTATATATGCACTTTAGATACCTTTACAATGAGGCCCCAAAATATGAATTAACAGAAGCTTTT
>PWRZ01000118.1 GCA_003563385.1 Syntrophomonadaceae bacterium | reverse complement strand
TCTATAAAAACAGGCTTTATACGCGCTAGCCGGGCTTGACTTTAATTTCCGGGAATGCTATGATTTAAAAAATCGCGGCATGTTCCTTAATAAGTAAATAGCGGTACGATATACCAACGAAGTTTTGTAAACCTGTAAAACTGGTTGGTCGGGCCGAGGCTGAGCCAGTCCAGGTTAACAATCTGGTCGTAAAGTTAACCATTGTTACCTGCCGGCAGCTGCACCAGGAGGTGAGCGCGAGAATAAACTAATAGCCGCTACTGCATAATAAATTGTGAACTATCCGTGAGGCCGGGAAGCGAGGTGACAATATGGTTAAAACCCTCTATGTAGGGAATATTTCCTGGGGGACTACGGAAGATGAGCTTCGAAATGCTTTCTCCAGGCACGGTGAAGTCGTCGGCTGCCGCATAATCACAGAGAGAGCCACGGGCCGCTCCAGGGGTTACGGTTTTGTAGAGGTTAACGATGATGATGCGGAGAAGATGATTGAGAACATGAACGGGTTAGAGCTGGATGGTAGAAGGCTGGTCGTAAACGAAGCTAAACCTCGAGAGTAACGGGCAACTTTTAGTTGCCTTTTTCTTATATTTTTTTATTTGCTTATCGGGGAAGGAATGTCGCTTTTTTTGTCAAATTAGTAAAAACAGTAACGATATGAGACAGCAAGGGTGCAGCCCCAATGTTGCTACAAGCAGCCCTGGAAAGATTCAGGGAGAAATCCGAAGATAAGCTGTACTCCCACTCCCTCCGCGTGCAGGAGACATCTCTCCACATAGCTGAACGCTGCGGCGTAAACAAAGAAAAAGCTGCACTGGCCGGGCTGCTGCACGATTACGGGAGGATATACCCCCTGGAAACCCTGCACCGCCTGGCCGTGAGCCATGACCTTGTTGACTATTTAACCCTGCAAGAGCCCGCACTGCTGCACGCACCGGTGGGGGCCTGGCTTCTGGAACGCGAACTGGGTCTTGATGATAAGGAAGTATTGGAAGCGGTGAAAATGCATACCACCGGCGGCCCCGGGATCAGTCTTTTGGCCAGGGTCATTTACCTGGCTGATTATATTGAGCCTGCCCGGTCGTGTGCCGGCGTAGAAGAGGTCCGCGAAATGTGGGGTGCCGACCTGGACAGGGCCCTGCTTTATACTGTCGATATGACTACCAGGTATGTCCTCGAAAAAAGGAGTATTTTGCATGCCAACACGGTTTATTTTCGCAATGAACTTATCCTGAAGATAAGAAATTTACATGCGGGAGTTGCTGAGCCATGAGTTCAAGTTTGCGGGAGCTAACGGGGAAGGTGCGCCTGCGCAAAAAACGGCTTCTTTTCCTGGCCGCACTCGCTGTCCTGGTTGTGGTGATACTGCTGGGTACGCGCTCCCTGGGCTCTTACACGGACATACAAAACGAGGAAGAATGGGCCTTGAGCCTGAGGGAAGCACAGCGTGACCGGGGAATCAATTACCTGCTTTACGGCTTCTTGGAAAACGAGGAAGAGGTCTTTGTTAAAGATATTATTTTCATGAATTATTCATCACCGCAATCCCTAAGGCACATCATTCATATTCCCGGTGAGCTGCTGCTGCAGCGCCGGGAAAGTAAAATAGAACTGGCCCCGGATCTTACTGCTGAAGAAGATGAGCAGAAAAACGAGGAAAAACCAATTGCCACATTTTACACCCCCGGGCATTTTATGGAAGAAGGGGGCTCGGAACTGCTTGTTGAACAGCTTTCCTATTCCTTGGGCGTTCCCGTTCACCATTACCTGGGGCTCGATTATGCCGGCATCCCCGCTATGATCGATTACCGCGGGGGGATTCCTTACAAGGGTTATGTCCTCGACGGCGACGATTATTTTGATTATTTTCTCGGCAATGACGGGGAAGAACCACTGCAGAGGACACGGCGAAGGGTGCAGCAGATAACCACGCTGGTTGACTTTCTCGGCGATAAAAGGGGACTCTTCTCCACACCGCGGATGCTCCGCGAGGCGGCCCCCTACATTGATACCGATCTCTCCTGGAAAGAGTTGCAGGATTTCTATGCTTCCATAGAGCCGCTTTTGGAACCTGACACCATGATACTGGAGTTGCCCGGCAGCTGGCGGGATTTTAACGGGGCGTACTATTTTGAGCCCGACTACGTGCAGGTTGGTGCAATTATGGACAACCTCGACGAGGATTTCATTCTCCCCCGCGAGCTTATAACGGTAGAGGTTTTAAACGGCTGCGGGGTGCCCGGTATTGCCGCGTATTTGGGGGACCTTTTAGAAGAAGAAGGCTTCAGCGTGGTAAACGTGGACAATGCGGACAGCTTTGATTACGAGCGCAGCAAGGTTATATCCCGTATTGAGGAGATGAGTGCAGCCAGGGAGGTGGCTGTGCTTGTCCCCGGAGCAGAGATGCTCAAAGAGCCGGACCCGCAATACGAGGCCATGATAACGGTTATAATTGGGAAGAACTTCCCTTTTGAATGAGGAGGAGATGTTGACTTGTCTTTAAGCACCAGGGAATTTGTCGATAAAGCGGTAAGTTTGCTGCAAGAAAAGAAAGCCATCGATGTTAACCTGCTCGAAATAGGGAAGATATCTTTGATAGCGGACTACTTTATTATCTGCAGCGGTGCTTCAAAGATACAAACCAGGTCCATATGCGATCATCTGCTCGAAAACCTCCCCGAAAAAGACCATCCTCTCCTGCGCGTGGAAGGTTACCAGGAAGCGCGGTGGATACTGGTCGACTTTGGTGATGTTGTTATCCACATCTTTATGCCTGATGAGCGCAGCTTTTACAACCTTGAACGCCTCTGGTCCCCTGCTTGGTCCCCTGCTGAGAATATGGGTATTCAGCAGCTGCCCTGAAAACAGCAGGTCTTTCTTTCTCATAAATAATGCCTCAGGGCTGCTTTCTCTGTTACCGGCGGAGAAATACCGGGTTTCGCATTTTCGTTTAGAGATTAAGAATTGGCAGTTTATTCCAGGCCGGGCCTGCATGTCGGAGAGCATCCAGGCCCGGCCTTGAAGTTTCGGTAAGGCGGGTGAGGACAGTTGATTAGCGTGGAGGTAGCTCTTTTCGCCACGCTGAGAGGATATCATCCCCACGGACAAAGCACAGATCCTTTTAACATGCACATGCCCGAAGGGAGTACTGTCGCTGACCTCCTCAGGGAGCTGCAGATACCTCCCGGGGAGAGCAGGCAGGTTTTTGTAAACAGCAGCCGCTGTGAAGAAGACCATGTCCTCCGGGACGGGGAAAGGGTTGCTG
>PWRZ01000053.1 GCA_003563385.1 Syntrophomonadaceae bacterium | reverse complement strand
CTGGAAAGGATACCGCAAGGCCAGGATACTGAGGCACTGCCAACCGAAAGGGGCAGAAAACGGATAGGCCAGGCCTAACCGATATTTCAAAACCAGAGAGGCCTATAGCATCTACTCGACATTTGAATTTCCCCTGGGTTCACTTAAATTTTTTCTAATCAGGTAATCAAGAACCCCCCCGGTTGACAGGCACCCCGTCAGACTGTGTGAAAATTACTTTAAAAATTGCACATCCCCACATTTACCATTAATATAACCCTATTATCAGGATTAGACAATATTTTCTAAAGCAAAACAATGCTCCATCTCCACAATTTTCTCAGACTTGGCATAATAAAAGATTTTTACGCAGTCTAACGTACCTATTGCTTCCTGAAGCATAAGCTGCTTTATCTCCGTAGCCACCCCGGGTGCTCTGGTTTGGTTAGTGCTTTTTACTCGGGGTTTTAAACTGAGTCCCGGAACCCACTTTTAAGCATACAGGATCAGCCCGGCGACAGCGCCGAGGGCGATCAGCAGAAGGGGATGTGTCCCCCTGAGGAACAGCAGCGCCAGGCAGCCGGCGGTGATAGCCCAGCTCTTCAAGTCTACCATGGCGCTTTCTCCGACAACGATGGCCGCAAACCCGATAAGTGCTATAACGGCCGGGTGAATGCCTGTTAGAGCGCGCTGCAGGCCCCTGTGCTGGTAAAAGTAGGAGACGATCTTGGCCGCGGGGATGATCAGAAGGAGGGAGGGTAAAATTACTCCCAGGGTGGCAAGAGTTGCACCCGGAAGGCCGGCTACGTTGTAGCCGACAAAGGTGGCTGAGTTGATGGCAATCGGGCCCGGTGTCATTTCGGCAACGGCAATGATATCGATAAATTCGGGCATGGTCATCCACCCATGGACTCTGATTATTTCATGTTCCATGAGGGCCAGCATGGCATAGCCCCCGCCGAAACCGAAAAAGCCAATTTTAACATAGGAGAGGAAAAGGTCGAGCAGGACGAAAAACACTACAGATCACCCCTTTTCGACACCGCTTTTGGGCGGCCATAAGACCCCGAGAGCCGCGCCGGCGACGACCACGGCAATGGGATGAACGCCCAGGATTATCAGCCCGGCCAGGAAGAGGATGAACAGCACCAGGGCTCGTTTCAGGCGGAAAACCGGCTTACCGAGCTTGTAAGCGGCGGAGGCTATCAGGGCGACCACTACAGGGCGAATTCCCAGGAAGGCTGCCTGTACCAGGTGGATATCCTTGAACCGCCACAGGAAAATGGCGATCCCCAGGATAATCAAAAAAGAAGGAGTTACTGTCCCCAGCAGGGAAAGTAAGCCCCCCTTTAAACCCCTCAGGCGGTACCCGGTAAGAAGAGAAAAATTAACCACTATGGGGCCGGGAATGGACTGGGCGATGGCCAGGTTGTCGACAAAGTCCCTTTCAGTGATCCATCTTTTTTTATCGATAATTACTTCCCTGATGAGGGGGATCATGACGTAGCCGCCGCCGATGGTGATGGCCCCAATTTTAAGAAAGAGGAGCAGCATATCGGCCAGCCTGGCTTCGTTAAGCCCGCCATTGCCGGCGGCTCCGCCGTTTCCCTGCAAGTTATCCAAGACCTGTGCTCTCCCGGCAGCCCCGGCAGCCCGCTGTGAGGGGCTGTTCAGGCTTTTTTTGTATAGCGGGGCAGCAGCTAGCAGTAGCAATTTCTTTCATGCAGCAAGCCGCAGGGACTGATTTCCCTGAATTTGCCCTGTTTGGCCCCGTGGGAATCATGTCATTATTCTATCACTGCCGCGATCTCTTTTAAAGTTAAATCTCATATTTTTACGCCCTCCGGCATAAATTGACCTAACGGGAGGGTGGTTTAATGTGCTCAAAAGGTGTAATTAAAAATGTTTTCCCCGGGTCCAATTCAGCGTATGGTTTTTATTCTCTCTATAACCATATTTACGGACCCCAGGCGGCAAGAGTCTATGTGATCAAGGGCGGCACCGGGGTGGGAAAATCATCGTTCATGCGCGCCATTGGTGATGAAATGCTGCGGCACGGCCTTGACGTTGAATACCACCACTGCGCTTCTGACAACGATTCCCTCGACGGTGTGGTCATCCCGGGGGCCGGCGTGGCGCTCGTGGATGGCACCGCTCCACACGTCGTTGACCCTGTTTACCCGGGAGCGGTGGAAGAGATAATCAACCTGGGGGCGTTCTGGGACGGGGCCGCACTGAGCGGAAAAAAAGGCCCCATTATCAGGTTAACGGGGGAAATAGGGCGGCACTTCAGCCAGGCCTACCGCCTTCTCGCCGCCTCCCGGCTCTACCTGCAGGGAATAGAGGAATGCTTCCGGCAGGCCGGGGAGGAAGATGCAGCCGGCAGTGGGGGCGAGGCGGCGCTGGACCGTATTTTCCTGCAGCTGGCCCGGGAAATCCTGGGCGGCAAAAAGGGGGATTACGGGCCGCGCCGCCCGAGAAGGCTTTTTGCCACCGCCATAACCCCGCGTGGAACGGTCAGCTACCTGCACGACCTTGCCGGAGGCCTGCCTTACGTCTACGTGCTGCGCGGCGAGCCCGGGACAGGTAAGGAAAAGATAATAGGGCGGCTTCTCGATGCCGCCTCGGCCAAGGGGCTTTTTGTGGAAGCTTACCACTGTGCACTGGACCCCTGCAGGGTAGACCACCTGGTCATACCGCAGCTCAAGGTGGCACTGATTAACAGCGTGGAGCCGCACATTTATGATGTTCCTGGCGTTTACAGGGAGGCAAGCACAGGCGTGGAGGTGGAAAAAATGCCGCCCGGGCTGCGGGCAGAAAGCGAAGATTTCCGCCGCCACTACCGCGAAGCCCTGCAGGGGGCGGTAAGTTTCCTGCAGAAAGCCAAGCTGCTGCACGACGAGCTGGAAAGCTATTACACGGCGCAGGTGGATTTTGCCGCGGTTGACCGCCTGCGCAAGGAAGTACTGGAGCGCATCTGGAAGTATACCGGTTAAACCGTACCGTACAGGAGAAACGTCCCCGTGTCCGGAGGTACGCCCCCGGCAGGGAAGGAATTGCCGTCTTGGTGGCGAAGTAAGTTGGACGGTAAAAAGCACTTCGCTAGAAAGGCGGGAAGTTATGGAAAAGACGGACAGGTCTCTTTTGTGGGAAGGGTTCTGGCAGCTCGCGGACCCCAAGATCTGGATTGCCTCCACTGTGCCTATGGCTGTAGGGGGCGCCCTGGCCTTCGGCCTGGAAAATACTTTTAATCTGTACTGGTTTTTGGTGTCGATGTTCGGCATCTTTCTTATTGAAATCGGCAAAAACGCTATTAACGAGTACATCGATTACCAGTCCGGCGTGGATCTCTTTGTCACACCCGACAAGAGAACTCCTTTCAGCGGTGGCAAGAAAGCGATCGTTGACGGGAAGCTGACACTTAAGCAGACGGCCGTTATCGCTGTAGTGACTATGTTGGGGGGCTGTCTTACCGGCCTTTATATCGTCTTTTTCCGTGAGCCCTCTGTGATCTGGATCGGGATGGCCGGGGTGTTCATGGCCGTCTTTTACAGCCTGCCCCCGCTGAAGCTTTGCTACCGGGGAGTTGGAGAGCTGACCGTCGGCTTTACCTTCGGGCCGCTCATTCTACTGGGCACTTTCCTGGTGCAGGTGGGCACCATTTACAGCGAAGTTGTCCTTGCCTCACTGCCAATCGGCTTTATTATCGCCAACGTGTTGTGGATAAACCAGTATCCCGATGTTGAAGCCGACGAGCGCGGAAAGAAATACAACCTGGTGGTGCGGTTGGGCAAAAAGCGGGGACTCATCGTTTATGTCCTCCTCTACGCGGCGGCCTATTTCTCCCTGCTGGTACTTGCACTGGTCTCCAGCAACCTGTTCTGGCTGCTGCCTTTCCTGGGGATACCGCTTGTAGTGCGTTCCATTAGGGTGGCCTACCGCAGCTACAACCATGTGCCCAGACTGGTAGAGGCCAATGCTAAAACGGTACAGGCCTACCAGCTTACCGGGGCGACCATGACCGTAGCCGCTATTTTAACAAGGCTGCTGGTTTAAATACACTAAAAAAAGCGTTATGGTGAAAGCAAGGAGATATTTGCAAAAAAAGGGAGAAACAAAGCGGAAAATAGCATCTTAAAGCCCCTTAAATCACCTCCTGCGGTTCGACATACGGGCAGGGATTGGTATAAAGTAGAGCTAAAGCAGAGGTTCCTTGAGGCTGCTCACAGGACGCTGCAGATTTCCTGTACCAACCCCATTTATAAGACGGTGGTGGCTCCCTGTATAGCCTGCCAGCCTGCCAACCCGGCACGCCCGCCCAAAGACCGACAGGAGGGATTTTATTTTCATGAACCACGGTGTAGTTCGTTCCTACCGGCCACATAGCTTTTTTTTCCCCCGCTGCCGCAGGGAGTATGTATATCTGCTGGCACTGCTGCTTCTAACAGTGTTATTCCTTCTGCCTGCCGGGTGCGCGGGGCGCACGGTTGAGCAGACCGGTGCAGCATCGACACCCCCTTCTTCAGGGGATGAAAATTATGAAAGTGCTGCCTTACCGGAAGCAGAAGGCGAAGAGGGACGTTCTGCCGGTGAAGAGGAATTGAATGAAATTGCCGATGAAGAGGCTCTCCGGGAGGAAGAAGAAAGAAGGCTCCGGGAAGAAAGAAGGCTGCTGGAGGAACGTCTCCGCGAGGAGCTCGGTGTTTTTTACGTCCCGCCGCCGCCCCTGGAACAGGCTGACAACCCCCCCGTGAAGGCGCGCGGCATCTACGTCACCGGCCATTCCGTTGCCCATCCGCGCTATGAGCTTTTCCTGGAGATGGCTGAGAAGACGGAGCTTAACTCATTCGTTATCGACGTCAAGGACGACCACGGCAGGATGACCTACAAGAGTGCCATCGAGGTTGTGGAGCAGGTCGGCGCCAACCGCTCCGTGCCGGTGAGAGACATAGAAGCGGTGATTGAGGAGCTGAACGAAAAAGATATATTTCCCATTGCCCGCGTGGTGGTCTTCAAGGACCCCATCCTGGCGGAGCAGAAGCCGGAGTGGTCCATCCAGAGAAACGAGGGCGGGATCTGGAGAGACCGCAAGAATGTGCCCTGGGTGGATCCTTACAACCGTAACGTGTGGGAATACAACGTGGCCATTGCCAAGGAGGCCGCCCTGATGGGCTTCCGGGAGATACAGTTCGACTACGTGCGCTTCCCCGAGAATGCCCACCTGGTGGATAGGCAGGCCTACTACCCGGCCCAGGACCATCTTTCCAGGGACGAAGTGATCCGCGAGTTTCTCATCTACGCCGCTGAACAGCTGGAGGGCTACAACGTTTACCTGTCGGCCGATGTTTTCGGCGTCATTGCAACCTCCTGGGGGGACAGCGACCGCATTGGCCAGACATGGGAAGATATCTCCCCCTACGTAGACTATATCTGCCCGATGGTCTATCCCAGCCACTACGGCTACGGCTATTTCGAGCTGGATGTACCCGACGCCCACCCGGAGAAGACGGTCCGCTATGCCCTCATCGACTCCCTGAAGCGCAACGCCCCTCTTAAAAACCCGGGCATCATCCGCCCCTGGCTGCAGAGCTTTACAGCGGGGTGGATACGGGGGAACATTTCCTACGGGCCTGCGGAGGTGCGCAGCCAGATTGACGTGGCCCTGGAGCTCGGTATCGACGAGTACCTGCTCTGGAACGCCAAAAACCGCTACGACCATGCCTTCGAGGCGCTCCTGACCGCCGAAGAGGCCGACCAGAAAGCGCTCCAACTTTCCCGTGACCGCGAAGAGGCCGGGCGCGATGCCCTGGGAAGGACCGCCGTAGAGGCGCTGGAAATATACCTGGAGGCAATTGCCGGCCGCGACTGGCGCGAAGCTTATGCGCTGCAGATCACCGACTGTGCGCTGGACCACCACAGCTACCCGGAATGGAGAAGAGGGTGGAGCTCCAGGGTGCTCGGTTACCGTGTCAGTCCTCCTGCCGGCGGGCTGCCCGGTTCCCTTGAAGCCCCCGTGCACCTGGAGGTGGACGTGCATATGTCTGCGGAAGGCAGGGAGTTTACCCTGGCCGGGGAAAGCTGGGAAGTTAAGCTGCAAAATAATCTCTGGAGGGTCAGGCCCTCTGAAAACTTTCTTGAGCTGCTGGCACGCGGCGACGAACTACCCTTTGAGGGCGGGCTTTCCCACAGGCCGTAAGAATTCCCTTCCCGCTTTTTTACGTTAGCAAAAAGCAATATAAAACCCCTCTCCGCAGGGCAGGCTGCGGGGCGAGGGGTTTTATATTGCCGGTGAGTAAATCCTTCTATGGAAATGTCACTATGATCGTTTACATTTCCCGCAGCCTCTGGATTCTATTATCCGGCGGCGGGTGCGTGGCAAAAAGGCCGGAGACCGCCTGCCCGGTTCGCATGGCCGGGTTAACGATAAAAAGACCGCGCAGGGCTTCGCGGTCGAGGGCCTCTCCCGGAACCTGCATCCCGGAGATCTTTTCCAGTGCGCTGGCCAGCCCCTCCGGATAGCCCGTCAGCTCAGCGGCGCTGGCGTCAGCCATGTATTCCCTTTGCCTGGAGATAGCAAACTGCAGGACGCGCGCAAAAATAGGGGCGAGGATGGCCATCAGGATGACGACCAGTATTACCAGGGCCTGTCCTCCTCCACCCCTGCCACCGCGGCGGCCCCGGACGCCTCCGAACCAGAGGCTTCTCCTGGCTATCTCACTGACGAAGATGATCGTCCCGGCCAGCACTACGGCCATGGTGGCGATGAGGACATCGTAGTTCTGGATGTGTGCAATCTCGTGCGCAATCACTCCCTCCAGCTCGGTCCTGTTTAACTTGTTCAAAAGCCCCCTGGTTACGGCTACCACAGCTTTGTCCGGGCGCCTGCCGGCGGCAAAGGCGTTGGGGATGTCCGTTTCGATAATGTATGCCCGCGGTGTCGGTATACCCGCCGCTATGCTCAGTCCCTCCACAGTATGGTAAAGGTACGGTTCTTCCTCCCTCTTTACCGGCCGGGCCCCGGCCATGGCCGTAATGATACTTTGCCCGCTGAAATAGCTGACCAGGAAGATAACAGCGGCAATAACCGCCGCTCCCACAAGCCCGGCAAGGGGATTGTCCAGGAATATTCCCAGGGCATAGCCAACGGCCAGGAAAAGGACCCCGAAAGCGAGGAACAAGATAACAGTACGGCGGCGGTTGGCCTTAATATGTCCATAAATGGGCACCTTCACAAACTTTCACCCGCCATTTCCATGCTAGAATTCGACCTTTACCGCTCTGCGGGCCGCCTCTTCTTCCACCTCGAAATAGTCGCGACCGGTAAACTTGAACATCCCTGCCAGGATGTTCATGGGAAAACGCTGAATGGCAGTATTGAAAGCCATGACGGTGCGGTTGTAACGCTGGCGCGAATAGGCGATCTTGCTTTCTATGCCTGAAATCTCTTCCTGCAGCAGCTTGAAGTTCTCGTTCGCTTTAAGCTCGGGGTAGTTTTCAGCTACTGCAAAGAGGGTCTTCAGGGCCCCTCCGAGCATGTTTTCAGCCTCAGCGTTTTCCTTCACTGTAGAGGCGTTCATCCAGGCAGAGCGGGCCCGGGTGACATTCTCAAGGACTTCTTTCTCGTGCTTGGCATAGCCCTTAACGGTGTTTACGAGATTAGGAACGAGGTCATAGCGTTTCTGCAGAAGGGTGTCGATGTTGTGCCAGGCGTTGTCCACCATGTTGCGCTTGCTTATAAGGCGGTTGTAGCCGATGATAACATAGGCAATGATAATGCCGATAATAATAATTACAATGTAACCTGTCTCCATCTTGTCATGCCTCCCCGGAAATTTGTGCAATACAATCTACTCTATTATAACACATGCTGTCATTATAACGCCTAAAAGGCACCCAATTTTCTTTGCGGCGCCCGGCAGGATGGAGCCGCTTTCCTGGAGAATATACCAGGAAAGGCTTTCTGGAGAGGAGGACCGTTAATGCATACAGTGCCGAGAGTTGACTATGGCTATGAAGGCGGGACCATAGGGGTTGTTTCCGATACACATGTGCCGGCACGCTCGGCTGTTGTCCCGCCGGCATTGTTCCGCCGCCTCAATGATGTAAGCCTGATCCTGCATGCCGGTGACCTGGAGGAAGAAAGTGTGCTGCGGGAACTGGGAGTCCTTGCTCCAATCGAAGCCGTAGCCGGCAACATGGACCCACCGGAACTGAAGGAAAAGCTTGGCATAATGAAGATCGTCACTTTCGGCGGTGTCTCTCTGGGCATCATTCACGGACACGGCCCGCCGCAGGGAGTTCCTTCGCTGGCACTGAAAGCTTTCAGCGGGTGCGCGGTGCAGGCCATTATATTCGGTCACAGCCATCAGCCGTTCCTGGAGTACCGTGGGGGAGTGCTAATGCTTAATCCCGGCTCCCCGGTGGACCCGCGCGGGGGAAGCGCACCTTCCTGTGCCTGCCTGACGGTGGAAGGGGGAAAGTTGCACGGGGAGATAATGTTCCTGGAATAGGAGATGTATTTTTAATTTTTTTCCCACCGGGTGAGTATTAATATAATGGGACCGCCGGTTTAAGGAGAGTTTCTCCTGCGGGACCGGCTATTTTAGCCTGGTGGTGCTGTGGTATATTATTCTTCTGTGTTGTAAAACTTAAACGCAAACACCTTTTTTTTCTGCTACTTTCAGCCGTCATCATCCTCCTGCTGCTGTGCCGTGCTTATAAGGGCGAGAGAATATTTCCGGCCCAGGCAATACTGCCGCTTTCGGGGTGCCTTATTGCTGTGGACCCCGGACACGGGGGCTACGACCCCGGGGCTGACAATGATGGGGTTGTGGAAAAGGACGTTGTCCTGCAGATAAGCCTTTTTCTGCGTGACTACCTGCAGCAGGGTGGCGCGCGGGTGCTGATGACACGCGAGAAAGATGTTGACCTGCTCGAAGTGCCCGTCGGTCCCAAGAAGAGGGCCGAGCTGCAGAACCGCCTAAGCATGGTAGAGCAGTTTGGGGCCGAACTGCTGGTCAGCATTCACGCCAATGTGATCTTTTCTCCTCGCTGGAGAGGAGCACAGGCCTTCTACCAACACGGCAGCGAGGACGGTAAAAAGCTGGCCTGTGCCATACAGGAAGAGTTAAGGCGCGTGCTCAAAAATACCGACCGGCAGGCCGGCAGCGGCGACTTTTTCCTGCTCAGGGAATCATCGATGACCGCTGTTATCGTAGAAGCCGGCTTTCTTTCCAACCCGCACGAAGCCTCCCTTTTGGCCCAGCCCGAATACCAGAAAAAGGTAGCCTGGGCTATCTACCTGGGAATTGTCAGCTACTTTTCATCGCACTGACCGGCCCCGGCCGAAGAAAGTCTCTCATGTCCTGCCGGCACCATTTTTTATTTTGGTTATTTTTATGCAGCGGTAGGAAATACCTTTTTCTTTATCGAAACTTAAAAAAAAAATTAAAAGGGAGGCTTCTTACTTGGGTATAGCTATAGCCGGTATTGTTCCTCACCCGCCGATTATAATACCGAAAATAGGGCGGGGGGAGCTGAAGAGGGTACACCTGACGGTGGAGTCGCTGAAGAGTTTTTCCAGCCAGGTTGCCGCCTCTGCCGTGGAAACGGTAATCATTATTACCCCGCACGGTGCTGTTTTCAGTGATGCCCCTACAATCCTGGCCGATGAAAAGCTGCGGGGAGACTTCGGCAAGTTTCGTGCTCCGGACGTTGAGGTGGCGGCGCCCAACGACCTGGAACTGGTCAGGGCTATTGAGAAAAGCGCTGCCGAAGAGGGTATTGACGTTGTTTTGCTGGGGGATAAGGGACTTCCTGCCACAGATACTTCTCTCGACCACGGGGCAGCGGTTCCCCTTTATTACCTCCAGCAAGCGGGCGTAGAGGCGCGCTGCGTCTCCATTAACTATGCCATGCTTCCCTACCGGGAGCTGTTCCGCTTCGGGGAGGCCGTTCATTCCGCCGTTCATGCGACAGGGAGAAAGGTGGCCGTTTTGGCCAGCGGGGACCTCTCCCACCGCCTCACCAAGGATGCACCGGCCGGATACAGCCCCAGGGGCGTGGAGTTTGACGAGAAGCTGGTTGCCTGCGTTCGCGACTACCGGGTGCAGGAAATACTGGAAATGGACGAGGCCCTCGTCACCGCCGCCGGGGAGTGCGGCATGCGCTCCTTTGCCATACTGCTGGGATGTCTTTCGGGGCTTAATGTAAAGCCGGAGGTCCTTTCGTACGAGGGACCCTTCGGGGTTGGCTACATGGTGGCCCAGTTTATACCGCGGGAAAGTGGGGAGGTGAGTTAAGATGTCCGGCAAAGAGGAAAGCATATACGTGCAGGTAGCGCGCTGCTCCCTGGAGAGCACTGTCAGGGGCGAAGGCCACCCGAAGCTTCCCGACAAACTTCCCCCGGAGCTGGAAAGGCCCGGCGGGGCCTTTGTCTCCATTAAGAAGAAGGGTATGCTCAGGGGCTGTATCGGGACGGTCCTGCCGGCGGAGGAAACCCTTGCCCAGGAGATTGCCGCCAATGCCGTAAGTGCCGGCACAGCTGACCCGCGCTTTGCTCCCGTTACGGAAGAAGAGCTCGAGGAGCTTGAGTACAGCGTGGACGTGCTCACGAAGCCGGAAAAGGTAACGGATCTCTCAGAGCTAGACCCGCAGTGCTACGGCGTTATAGTGCGCAGCGGCAGGCGCACGGGACTATTACTCCCGGCTCTGAACGGTATTGATACCGTCGAGCAGCAGCTCTCCATAGCCAGGCAGAAGGCCGGGATAAGTCCAGAAGACCCGGTGGAGATTTACCGCTTTCAGTCCATACGACACTATTAACAAAAGTAACAAAAAGAATAAACCAATAAAAGGTGGAAACCAGCTATAGACCGGGTTAAACCGGTGGAGGGAGGTTGCTGGATGCGCGAAGCCCTTTATTACCAGCGCGAGAACGATAAAATATTGTGCCTGCTCTGTCCCCAGCATTGCCGCCTGAAGGAAGGCCAGGAGGGAGTCTGCGGGGTTAGACGCGTTGAGGATGGAAAGCTGATGGCGCTCAACTATGGCCGCTATGGAGCGCTGGCAGTGGACCCGATTGAAAAAAAGCCTCTTTACCACTTCTACCCGGGCTGGGAAATACTGTCCCTGGGAACGGTGGGCTGCAACCTGCACTGTTCGTTCTGCCAGAACTGGGAACTGGCCCGCGGGCGGCGCCCCGTAGCCATGGAAACGATTACTCCCGCTGAGCTGCTTAAGTTCCTGCAGTCTTGCTCCCACAGGCAGCAGCTCGGCGTATCGTACACCTACAACGAGCCCTTCATATGGTACGAGTTTGTGCGCGATGCTTCTGAAGTGATGGCCGGCGCGGGCTACAAGAACGTCCTGGTCAACAACGGGATGATCAACGCGGAACCGCTGGCGGAACTGCTACCTTTCGTGCACGGGATGAACGTAGATATCAAGGCATTCAGCGACGGGTTTTACAGGCGCCACTGCCGCGGTAAAGGCCTCCAGGAGGTGCTGGGGGCGGTGGAACAGGCCCTTCCGCACTGCCACGTGGAGGTTACCTATCTTATCATTACCACCCTCAACGACAGCGCTGCCGAAATCGGTAAATTCATCGACTGGGCGGCCTCCCTGGACAGGGAGATGCCCGTTCACTTCAGCCGCTATTTTCCCGCCCACCGGCTTGACCTGCCGGCTACGCCCGTAGAAACGCTGCGGCAGGCCTACGAGAGGGCCAGGGAAAAGCTCTCCTATGTGTACCTGGGAAATGTCCTCGACACGGAGCGGAGCAGCACTTTCTGCCCTTCCTGCGGGAACCTGCTCATTAAGAGGGACGGCTATTACATTACCAATGCCGGCCTACAGGGCAAAAGCTGCACACAATGCGGTTATACTATCCGGCTGGCGGGGCATATTTATGGAGGGGGAGAAGTTTAACCGGGTAAACTGGGAAGCGATATGGGCATCCTTGGGCAGCCCTGAGCGGCGGTGCCGGGACCGGCGGAGACGGCCAGCACATCTGCCGCAGCGGCACGAATAGGGAGGACAGAGGCGATCGAGTCCATACTGCAGTGGCTTTACGATGTGGCCATCGGCCTTCCCCTTACCTTCATAATCCTGGCAGCCGGTATTTTTTTGACCGTCCGGCTGCGGGTGCTGCAGTTGGGGCAATTTATATTTATCCTGCGCTCTACCGTGGGGCGGTTGGCCAGGAAGGGTGCCGCAGCCGGAGGGGAGGGGTCGGGCGAAATTACTCCCTTCCAGGCGCTCACTACGGCGCTGGCAGCCACCATCGGGACAGGCAACATTGCCGGTGTGGCCACGGCCATTTTCCTGGGAGGGCCCGGTGCCATTTTCTGGATGTGGGTGTCGGCCTTTTTCGG
>PWRZ01000097.1 GCA_003563385.1 Syntrophomonadaceae bacterium | reverse complement strand
TTCGAACTTGGAAATCCGGAGGCGGATCCCTACGATCAGATTGTTGTGAATGGCACATTGACGATCGATGGGCTCAGCTTTGACGATTTCGATTTCAATACTGAAAGTGGTATTTTCGCAGGTGAATACACGCTGATCGAGAGTGACAATCTGGTTGGTGAACTTGCGGGTGGTGGGACTTATTTGGAAGGTTCCATTGGATCCGTAGCTGCGTACTTGGAAATCAAGGACAATAACCTCGTGTTGGTCATTCCCGAACTCAATCGGCCAACGGTGTTCCGGTTCCGGTAGGGGGACAATCTGAAATCCTGCCCTTTTTTGCTTAGTTGTTGTGCTTTTCCATGACGAGGAGAGGTGGGGTCCAAGCGGTGCCGTGGCGGGGGTCGAAGCCGCCATTTTCGATGAGAAGGTAATCCTTGCCATCGCGGGTGGTGGCGTCGATTTGCAGGGCTTGGAATTCGTCGAGATCCATGAGCATATTGCCGGACCAGAGCCATAGCGGACTGCCGGTGCTGCCGTCTTCCGCAAAGGTCATTTCCTGGAAGCGTGGGTTGCGAATGGCGGCGGGTTGTTTGCCGGCTTGGAATGATTCCAGGGATTCGATTTGGCCGATGACTTTCCAGGTTCCTATGACGGCAGCATTCGGCACGAAAACACCGTCCCAGCGGAACTTGCCGTCATCGGGCTCTACATTGGTATCGGGTTCCTGCACGATTTGCCATTCGGCGGAGCGCATGGGGAGCTGCGCTGCAGCACGACTGAGCATTTCTTGGTCCATGGGGGGCAATTTCATGCGCTGCAGGAATACAGTGAAATAATTACCGTATTTCCCGGTACGCTCGTGATAGTTCAAAAAGCTTTTTGCAGCGAGATTGACGGTGCCTGAAGCAAATTCCGGCCAGAAATCCTGAGGAATCTGGGTGCCGATCGGGCGTGCACCCTGGCGTCGATCCACGGCTGTGGTGCGCCTGAAGATTTGGCGTCCGTTTACGTATATGTGGCAGCCATCGCCAGCACTGACGTGGGACATGCCGCCCACGAGAATGCGATACAGATAGCCTTCTTCAAATGGTGGAATTTCAAAGGTTCCATTGATCAACAGGACTTCTTTTTCCCAGAGGGTATTGGGTGGTTCTCCGCAGCCGCAGAAGCCACCGATACAGCTTCCGAATGGTTCTAATTTGCCATCAAAGGACGCAAAAGGGGATTTGCCGCGACGCCATCCGGCGGCACTGGCATGGAAATCCGGTTGGTTCCAGTTTTCCATTCCGGCAGGATAGGTTACTTCGCGATATCGACCCAATCGATTGCGTTCGCGTCCGAGAGGGGGACGTTCCACGGGATCGAAGGAGTGATAGTGCCATTCCATTTCGGTGCGGTTTGGTCCGTGTTCCTGCCAGTCGTAATCGTGCACACCGATGCGATTGTAGAGACCTACGAGTTCGTCGAGACGCTGTCCGCGTTCCAGAGATCGACGATGCTGGGCCACGAATTGCGGGATGAGTTCATCGCGCACAATGGGTATCAAGGCTGCCTGCATGGCGGGGCTGGAATCAATTTGATCGCTGTTCAGGAAGATATCCCGATGTGCCAGTGTTTGCCGGGGGAAGCGTGCTTGCGAAAGTTCATACAATCTATCTAATCCACCTGGTAGATTTGCCATCAGTGTTGCAAGGCCATCCGTGTAATGTCTTTCGTTCTCGGGATGTTGCGGCTCCGGGTGCGCGGGAGATTGCGTGGGCCATGATCCATATACATTGGCGAATAAATCGAGTAGTGCAGACTGTGCTTCCGGGACTGCATCTTCAATAATGGGTCCCATGGTCCAGATCGACCAGCGACCGTAGCGTTGATTGGCTGCCATGACGGGACGCATGGCCCTGGTGATTTGTTCGACAGCATGTCCCTGTGCGGCGGTGCGCGTCAGAATCAGCATAGCGGCATTACTGATCCACCATTCAGGATGCTCCATCCAGTAGATGAGTTGGTCTAGATGAGGAAGTGTGGCTTCGATATCGGTACGATTGAGGGCCTGTAGCACCCCTTCCACGACGAACCAGGATTCTTCGGGGTCGTTCATCATGTGCAGTAAGATTTCGATGTTTTCGGGTGTTAGTAGTGTTTGGTGGTGGCGCGTGATGCCATCGGTTGCTGCGCGCCGCACACGGGCATCGGGAGACTGGAGTAACTCGGTTGCGAGGGACGGAAAGCGGTTCAGTTGGCCCATGGCCATCCGGCGGATTTCCATATCCGGATGGTGCAAGAGGAGCCGCAACGCGTGTTCGCCTGCCTCGGCTGCTTCCGGGGCTAGCCGGTAGATGCGCGATGCCGACACATCGACGAAACGTTCGTTGGCAACATCGGGCGCATTTCCATCTTTATCGAGGGCAGGCGTTAGCAAATGGAAATGGTCGTCAGCCGGGGTTCCCCATGGGCGTTCGGGCAGCACAACGGCATGACTGAATGGGGTTGGGGGGGCACCGGCGATGCGCAAGTGTCCGCGGGGTATGGTAAATGCAAGGCCGAGTCCTGCGCCCCAATTGGTATCGTCGTAGCGCTCGCCTCCGGGGATGCCGAAAGACCCATCAAATCGGCGGGCCAGTTCATAAAACCAGGTTCTGGCATCCATGAACTCCCGGAATTTGATTGGCTCGGTCTCGTGCACCAACCCCATGGCCGCACCCCGCCAGATTTCACCGAGACCACCACCACTATGTCCGTGCAGCATGCGGTGGGTTGTATAAAAACTGCGCACGGCAGTGATATCGCGTGCGCTGCTATAAACCGTATCTTCCCCTTGCGGGAATTGCGCTGCCGCCGCAGCCATGGTGAAAGCCAGTGCACCACTGCGTCCGTTGTCCGTGTAGCCCGATTCGGGGCGATGATCGCCGTAAGCGAGAAGACCACGACCGGCAAACCGGAAAAACTGCTGTAAACCACCCTGAAAGACGTTTTCATCGACTTCAACGCCACATTCGCGCGCGAGCAGCAGGAAGGTCATAACATGGACACCGGCAGGGCTCATGCGTCCACCAGCGTAGTAATTCAAGCCACCCAGCCCGCGCTGGGCCCAACCGCCGGGCATGTAGTTTTCTTCTGCTGCGGCGACGGCTTTACGGATGACGGGTAGTACGGATTCATCGCCGGTGCGAAGGTAATATTCTGCTAGTGGCACACTGCCATAGCCTAAATGCCAGTTAATGTCGCGACTGACTTCGCGGTTTTCGTAATGTGCTACCGTTTTGGCAACCCACTCGCGAACAATATCGAGATCATCGTCATTGCCGGTCGACAAG
>PWRZ01000211.1 GCA_003563385.1 Syntrophomonadaceae bacterium | reverse complement strand
AGAGACTGTCATAAAACGCCGGCCGGGAGAGGTTGGCGAAAATTTTTTTACAGCCACCTTTTTCCCTCCTTACTTTCCTAATTGTTCTTACTTTTACAGACCTTCGAATATTTCAATGGGTTTACTGTCTTCTTCCAGGGTAACGATGGCTTTTTTCCAGTTGGGGCGATACCCCCTGTGCACGCCCAGCCTTTTGGGCTTACCCTTTACTCTCATAGTGTTAACAGACTTAACTTTAACATTAAACAGTTCTTGCACGGCTCTGCGGATATCAATTTTATTAGCATTTATATCAACAGAAAAAGCATACTTGTTTTCGGCCATAAGGCTTGTTGATTTTTCCGTTACCAGAGGCTTCTTGATGACATCCCTGGGATTTTGCATCAGGCAAACACCTCCTCTGTCCGGTCAACAGCTTCACGGGTAAAAACCAGGTAATCAACGTTAAGAATATCCAGTACATTTAATTTGTTAGCAATAGTAGTATTCACTTCAGGAATATTGCGAGCCGACTTGTAAACTATTTCATCAGAAAATGCTGTTACCAGCAGTGCCTTACCGTTAATTTTCAGGTTCTGCAAAGCACTTAAAATATTTTTAGTCTTGGGTTCTTCCATATTAAAAGAATCCACTACCACCACCTTGCCTGCTTGTGCTTTAGCACTTAAAGCTGATTTTAAAGCGATACGCTTTATTTTTTTAGGCATGGAATATCTGTAACTACGAGGCCTTGGTCCAAAAGCAACACCGCCGCCAGCCCAAATAGGGCTGCGAATAGTGCCGTGCCTGGCCCTGCCGGTACCTTTCTGTCTCCAGGGTTTTCTTCCCCCGCCCCGCACTTCACTTCGTGTTTTAGTGGAAGCCGTTCCCTGGCGTCGATTAGCTAACTGCATGATAGCTACGTCGTACATGGCACTCTTATGAACAGGGCGGGCAAACAAATAGTCGGCCAGATTGACTTCTCCAACCTGTTCGCCGCCGGTATTGTAAACTGAAACAGTTGGCATTTTTCCTGCCTCCTTTCTAACCCTTTACCTTGCACCTGCTTTAGAAGAATCCGTAACCAGCAGCACACCTTTTCTGGGCCCGGGTACAGCTCCCTTAACAAGGATAATATTTTTTTCAGGGTCAATACTAACCACCTTTAATTTTTGCACGGTAACAGTATCTCCGCCCATGCGTCCCGGCAGTTTTCGCCCTTTAAAAACTCTTGCAGCATCTACAGATCCTAACGCACCGGGACCCCGGTGGTAATGAGAACCGTGGCTCATGGGGCCTCTATGCTGTCCGTGTCTTTTTATTGACCCGGCAAAGCCCTTCCCCCGGGTTATTCCGCCCACATCTACCAGATCTCCAGGGGAAAAGATGTCTACTTTTATTTGGTCCCCCACTTCCAGCTCAGAGGTGTCTTCCAGTCGGAATTCCCTGAGATAACGATGGGGCGCAACCCCTGCTTTTGCGAAATGTCCCAGCTGGGGCTGGTTTAATTTGCGCTCTTCCACCGGCTCAAACCCAACCTGGACAGCGGTATAGCCGTCTTTATCACTGTTTTTTTTGGCAATAACGGTACAGGGCCCCGCCTGCAGTACTGTTACTGCCACAGCATTCCCCGCGTCATCAAAAATTTCAGTCATACCAATTTTCTTGGCCAGGATAGCTTTTTTCATCCTTGGGCACCTCCTTACAGTTTGATTTCAATGTCTACTCCGGCTGGCAGGTCAAGACGCATCAAAGCATCGATAGTATTAGGTGTGGGATCAATAATATCAATGAGCCGCTTATGGGTCCTGGTCTCAAACTGCTCCCGGGAGTCTTTGTACTTGTGGGGCGCCCGGATAACGGTATAAATACTTTTATCGGTTGGTAAGGGCACAGGGCCCGCAATAACAGCGCCCGTGCGCTTGGCGGTATCCACAATTTTACCTGCCGATTGATCCAGCAGGCGATGGTCAAAGGCCTTCAAGCGAATACGAATTTTTTGTTGAGCCATTTTTGCAGTTCCTCCTTTGCGTCCGGTTAAAACAGACTGCTCCGTAAAAATTCCCCGGCTTTAAGCCGGCAACCTTTTACTTCATCGCTGTTCCTCTTTATTTTTTATTCCCGTATTCCTGTAACCACTCCAGCTCCCACGGTGCGTCCGCCTTCGCGGATGGCAAAGCGCAGGCCTTCTTCAATGGCAATAGGAGTAATAAGTTCAATAGCCATATTGACATTGTCGCCCGGCATGACCATCTCTACACCTTCGGGCAGGGTGATGCTGCCGGTAACATCGGTGGTCCTGAAGTAAAACTGGGGACGGTAACCAGGGAAAAATGGCGTGTGACGACCGCCCTCCTCTTTCTTTAATACGTAAACCTCTGCATCATACTTGGTATGGGGCTTTATGCTGCCCGGCTTGGCTAATACCTGGCCGCGCTCTATATCCTCCCTGTTTACGCCTCTTAGTAAGATACCTACGTTGTCGCCGGCTTCGGCTTCATCCATGATCTTACGGAACATCTCTACCCCTGTGGCTACTGTCTTACGTGGACGCTCCTCAAAACCTACTATTTCTACCTCATCGCCTACCTTGATGATACCACGGTCAATACGGCCCGTGGCTACCGTGCCGCGACCGGTTATGCTGAAAACATCCTCTACCGGCATTAAAAAGGGCTTGTTCCTGTCGCGCTCGGGCGTGGGTACATATTCGTCAACGGCATCTAAAAGCTCCCAGACAACTTTGCAGTCGTCGCAAGCACTGTCGCCGCAACCGCACTCTAAGGCTTTCAAAGCTGAACCAATGATGACCGGTGTGTCGTCGCCGGGAAATTCATACTCGCTTAATAAATCGCGAATCTCTATCTCCACTAACTCTAACAGCTCTTCGTCATCTACCATGTCGGCTTTGTTTAAAAATACTACAATGTAGGGAACGCCTACCTGGCGGGCTAATAATATGTGCTCCCGCGTCTGCGGCATGGGACCGTCTGCAGCTGATACTACTAAAATGGAACCGTCCATCTGGGCAGCTCCGGTGATCATGTTCTTGACATAGTCGGCGTGACCCGGGCAGTCAACATGGGCATAATGACGATTGTCCGTCTCATACTCCACGTGGGCAGTGGCTATCGTGATGCCGCGCTCTCGCTCCTCGGGCGCCTTGTCAATGTCCGCAAAAGGTGTCTTGCTGGCATAACCCTTGGATGCTAAACAATACGTGATGGCCGCAGTTAACGTGGTCTTGCCATGATCAATATGACCTATGGTTCCTACGTTTACATGAGGCTTCGTCCTCTCAAATTTTTTCTTGGCCATTTTT
>PWRZ01000068.1 GCA_003563385.1 Syntrophomonadaceae bacterium | reverse complement strand
CGTCCCCATGCTTCACTCTGGAGATGCTTTAGCCGGCCGGGCCTTTTCTTTCCCTTACCGCCATGGCGTGGGCCGGGAATCCTTCTACCTCTGCAAAGTGCACGGCTGCCTCCCTGAGGCGTGCAAACCCTTCCGGGCTGGCGTATCCGAAAGAAGAGCGTTTAAGGAAATCGTGCACGGAAACGCCGGAGTAGCTCCGGGCAAAGGAGCCGGTTGGCAGGATGGCGTTGGGTCCCAACAAAAAATTGCACAGCGTGATCGGCGTCCAGGGGCCGAGTAAAATCTCTCCCGCATTTTTAATCTTTGGCAGCAGTGAAAAAGGGTCGGCGGTCAACACCTCCAGGTGCTCGGGAGCATAGTCGTTCACAAAACCAATGGACTGCTCCAGGCTCTCCGTCACTATTATGCCGCCGTAACCATTAAAAACCTCTTCCACAAATGCCCTTCTCTCCGGCGGCAGGTTGTCCAGCAACTCGCGGACAAGACGGGGAACCTGGCCGGCCAGCTCACGGGAGTGCGTTACGAGCAGAGAAGCAGAATCGGGCCCGTGTTCCGCTTCGATAAGCAGGTCCAGCGAGACTAGCTGCGGGTCGGCATTTTCGTCGGCGAGGATGACAGCCTCGCTCGGCCCGGCGGGAAGCCCCACATCGAGCACCCCGAAAAGAATTCTCCGTGCCGCCGTAACATAGGCATTCCCCGGTCCTACTATCTTGCGGCAGCGCGGTATGGTTTCCGTGCCATAGGCTACCGCCGCTACCGCCTGCATACCGCCGACCCGGTATATTTCCCTGACACCGGCAATGCGTGCCGCTGCCAGTGTTGCTTCTTCTATCTTAGCGCCCTCCCCGGGGGGGGTGCATACTACAAGCCGGGGGACACCGGCCAATACCGCCGGTATGCCCAGCATCAGCATGACCGATGGGAAACTCCCCTTGCCCCTGGGGACATAAAGGCACACTTCCGATATGGGCGTCACTTTTTCCCCTGCCAGCAGGCCGCTCTCAATTTCTTTCATCCACATTTCAGTGGGGAGCTGTTCGCGGTGGAATTTTTCTATATTGGCAGCAGCTTTTTCGAGAACATCCCTAATTTTATGGTCCAGTCCTCTATAAGCCTCTTCAATCTCTTCATCTGTAACCCTGATGCGGTCCCCGGACATATCAACACCGTCAAACATACGTGTATAATGAAGGACCGCTTCGTCACCATCTTTTTTAACCCGTTCAATAACTTCTCCTGCCAGCCTGGTGTGCGCGGTCACGTCGATCTCCGAACGCCGCATTATTTTTTGCCGATCGGCATCGGATATGCTGGAAAGCTCGTAAACCTTCATCCATAAACAATCCTTTCATAAATGAATAAGGCGGCTGAAAGCTGCCTTTACTACTCTGGCCGGTGTTTCTGTTTGCAGCGACAGCACATCCTGGAGCTTGTTTCAGCGCTGGTGCAGAAAGGTTTTGCAGCCCCAGGTCCGGGGTCCGGGCCTGCGCAGGTGTGGCGCAGCCGAGCTCGTGCTGCCGGCCCCGTCGTGCACAGACCTGCAATTAAGGAAGCACGGGGACGCACCTCATTGCTTCCTTTTGGGGATAGCCGGAACGTTAATAAGTGGGGCCGATCTCGTCCACGAGGGCCCACAGGCCGCCGAGAACGAGGGAGTGTCCCCCGCAGATAACCGGTATGCTCGACTGTGTGGCGGCCCTTGTCAGCTCCCTGAGCAGGGGATTTTTTATCTTTTCCCACAACCCCAGGTCAGAAAGAAAGCGCTCTTCCTGGGACAGGTTCATCTTAAAGTGGGCCATTATAACCCTGGTGTCCAGGAAAGCGCATTGTGCAATTCTTTCCATAAAATTAATAAATCTTTGCGGCCCTACCTCTTCCAGGAAAAAACCCATCAGCGAGACAACCAACCCGCTTTCTTCACGCCCGAGCGCTTTCATGCCTCTTTCCTCGGAAAAAATGCGCAGCCGCAGCTTTAAATTTTTGTTTATATGCGCGATAAGCGGCGCCCCCACTCTTCCCAGGAGGACAGCCTCTTCGTAATCACCGCGCAGGACGTCCTTGGCCCTTTCCAGGACCGAAAGGTCAAGCGGCCGTTCCCTCAGCCACTGCACGGTACGGGGCCCGGCAAAAGGGCTGCCGGCCAGGATAAGCAAGTCTGAAGGGGTGTCCAGGTCGAACAACAACCCCGTGGTATTGGGTACCAACTTGTGTTCCACGCCGGTGGCATCCCTCAAGGTAATGGCAAGGATATTGTCAACCCGGGGAGGTTCAATTTTGTTTATGATGCCGCCGGGAGTAAAGGCAATTATATCGGCAGACTGGGCGTTGTTCGAGTATATGACAGCATCGGAGTTAAGCAAAGAGGAACACATTTCCCGCAGTTCTTCCAGGGTAACCAGGGGGATGCCGGCTCCCCCCATATAGAGAATGTTCTCCAGTTCCCGGTCATTTATTAACTGCTGCAGGGACCGGCCGAAGTGAAACTCCCGCTCCCTGATCTGGTTTTCCCATACTATTACACCCATGGCAGCAGCTTCTTCAGCCAGGGTGGAATAATTGGTAAGAAGGTACACCTCGCCGATCTGCTCCAACTGCTTCATCTTTGCAACATTGTCAAGCAGAACAGCATGACGCGCTTCGGCAAGCATTTTTTCAATCTCGCCGGCAGGTTCGCCACCTTCAAAGATTACAACGCTAACGGACTGCTTCATAACCGCTTTGACCCTTCCAAAGTATCCTAATCCATTGGCTCAATGAGACCATAGTTGCCGTCCTTGCGCTTGTAAATAACGTTTATCTCATCTGTATCGGCATTGGTAAAAACAAAAAAATCGTGACCGAGGAGGTTCATCTGCAGGATGGCCTCTTCCACAGGCATCGGTTTCATAACAAAGCGCTTCGTCTTCACGACGAGCGGAGATTCTTCCTCGTACTCTTTCTGAAGGTCCTGGTAAAACCGCTCATTTAGCTCTTTAAGCCCTTTCTGGCGCAGCTTGCGGTTGATCCTGGTCTTATATTTATGCATCTGTCTTTCCAGCTTGTCAACAACCAGGTCTATGGAAGCATACATATCCTGGGTAGCCTCTTCCCCCCTGATCAGCAGGCCGTCAATGGAGATGGTAACCTCCACGATGTGGCTTTCCTTGACCACGCTGAGGGTAACCTGGGCCTCGATCTCGTTATCAAAATACTTATCCAGCTTGCCGAGCCTTTTTTCAGTATAATCCTGCAGTGCCGGAGTCACCTGCATGTTCTTTCCGCGTAGATTTACCTGCACCTCTAAATCCCCCTTTTCCACTAACAGTTCCTTTATTATTTAATCACTTTAATATTAAGTATATTTAATGTTAAGCTGCCACAGGGTAGCCCGTTTTTACATCCCCATGTCATGGTCTTTAACCGGGGTAAAATTAGGTAACATTAATATTCCCTATAAAAGAAAAAAATCCTTCCTGTCCTCTTTGAAAAAACTAGAAATAAAGAGGAGAAGCAAGCTTCTGCTCCTCCTCGTTTCCCCATTTTTTTAAAATGCTTTGCTAACCGAACCTCACAGATATTACACCTTTACTACGTTGGCTGCCTGCGGGCCTCTGCTTCCCTCAACGATGTCAAATTCAACATCATCGCCTTCGTTAAGGGTTTTAAAGCCTTCTTCCTGTATAGCAGAATAATGGACAAAGACGTCGTCTCCATCCTCCCGCTCGATAAAGCCGTAACCCTTTTCCTTGTTGAACCATTTTACCTTACCCAACATTAAGACATACCTCCTAAATTATAAAATCTGCAAGGTTGGGATCTCACAAAAGTTACTGTATCATATTAAATGTTACTTGTCAAACAAAAACGCTGCCTGTCTAAGAATGTGGAACATTTTAAAAAGCGGTGACCGGGAGTTGCGAACAAGTGAATTTCATGATATTCTTTGGTAGAAAATACACTCATCCGCTTACTGCTTCCCGCTTCCTAAGATGACCGCTTCATTTTATAAATCCTCACGCAGCCGGCAAATACAGCTTTGACAGAGATATATGATTTTTGGCAGCAGGGGCCTGCTGTTTTATGCCGGCCCCTGTTTTACTGTTCCAGCAGATACAGCTTCACCTGCCTGCGACCGAAATCCAGGGCATCGGCATGGCGGTCGAAAAGCACGTCTATTTTAAGGCCCTTTATAGCCCCTCCCGTATCTTCAGCACGGGCAAAGCCAAACCCCTCGATATATACAAGGGACTGGAGCGGTATTACAGCCGGGTCTACGGCAATAATGTGCGGGTTATTCCGGCTTCCATCGCCGGCCACGGCCCTGGCACCTGAAAAAGTATAGCCGTCGTTATAGAAGCCGGTGCACCGGGAAGCGCCGCGCCCATCAATGGGGCACCCGGAACCGGGCGTGCCCGGACAGTAGGCCGTGGCATTCACGGTGAGCACTTCCTCATACTGGTATGTCCTCCCATCCCGGGAAAGAAGGTTGCCGGTCCCGTATTCTACCACCCGGTCCTGGGGAGGGTTGATAACCTGCGTGGAGACAACGGTCCGGGATATTTCTTTTCTTTCCCTCACGAGCACCTCTGTCACCTTTTCCCTGAGCCCTTCTTCCCCCTCCTGTTTGACGCGCACAGTGCCCCTGTCCAGCATGGGGTTGTTTACCTTAACCGTGCTGTAAGGGATGGCCTCTTTTTCCGTAACATACTCTTTATTGACGCTTTCAGCTTCTGTTTCCATATCCGGGGAAAGGAGCTCATCCGGGGAATTGCCGCACCCCACCGTGACGGAACGCTGGATGGAGATCACATCGCCGCAATTGATTAACTGTCCCCGGTCCGGCTCCACGCCGTCCCCACACTGCAGCTCTATCCCTGCGGCCTGCAGCAGACCCTCTACGGTCCGGCTGTAGGTGTAATAACGTTTCCTCTCTCCGGCATCTTCAACATCAACTACCTTCAGGCTGTGCAGGGATATGGAAAATACAAGTAAGAACGGCAGGATACAAAAGATTGGTGAGCCCCCCCCGATCCTTCCCCACAGGGGTGCCCTGCTGCTATCTTCCATGGTAACCTCCTCCATAAAATAGGCACTAAAAAAAGACAAAGTATAGTCTAGGCTTTCAGGGCCCATTTTATACACTTTCAATAAGGTACCCGGAAGGTCAAGAAACGGCATAATAAATACAATAAAACGGTACAAAAAAAGGCCCCCAACCTGGACAAGCCAGTATCGGGAACCTGTAGAGATGGGTAATAGCGCCGCCGCCCTTGCCTCCTTCCCAACCTGGACAAGCCAGTATCGGGGAACTGTAGAGCGAAGCTGTGGGGACGGGATTAAGGAAAGGGGACACACCTCTTTCCTTGAAAAATGGAATGCGATAGAATCGTCCCCTGCTTTGCGATCTCCGGCGTCAATATTTCTTGCCAAAATTACGCAAGACTTTACGGATAAGAGTCTAACGGGACCTGCTGTCAAAATAAAGCGCCGCTTATTATTAACAACCCTTTTATTTAATCAATTAATTGTATGCAATGCCGAAAAGCGTGCCCGTATTTAGAAGGCATATATTTCCAATTTCCGCTGCTGTTTTCCCCCTTAACCGGGCCACCTCTTCGGCAATAAAAGTGACGTAGGAGGGCTCGTTGCGTACCCCCTTGAGCGGCCTGGGTACTAAAAATGGAGCATCTGTTTCCAGTAAAAGCTTTTCCTCGGGAACTGCGGCAGCCACTTTCCTCAAGGCTTCATTGCGCGGGTATGTAACGGGGCCGGCAAAGGAGAGATACAGCCCCAGCTTCAGGGCACGCCTCGCCAGGGCCAGGTCGCCTGAAAAACAGTGCATCACTCCCCCCGCCGGGGGCAGGCCCTCCTCTTCCAGGATGGCCATAACCTTGTTGTGGGCATCGCGGTCGTGTATCACCACGGGAAGATTCAATTTTAGCGCCAGGCGGAGCTGCTCCCGGAATACCTGCTCTTGAACGTGTCGCGGGGAGCGGTCCCGGTAAAAGTCAAGGCCCATTTCACCGAGGGCCACTACCCGGGAATGGGCGGCCATCTCTTCCAGCCGGGACAGGTAACCCGGGGGCGCCCCCGCCGCATCATGCGGGTGTATGCCCACAGCGGCGTAAATTAAGGAAGAGCTCTCCGCAAGGGCAATGCCCTTTTGTGAGGAAGCAAGGTCAAAACCGATATTGATTATCATCTTAAGGCCTGCTTTTTCTGCCCTGTGCAGCACTTCTTCCCTGTCTTTGTTAAAGTTCTTAAAATCGAGATGTGCGTGGGTGTCAACTATTGGAAATGGCCCGGGCAGCTTCATGTTACCCTGCTCCCCGGTGGAATATCAGCATCTACAGTTGTGAGCACTACTTTACCCTCCTCGGTGGAAGCAGCCAGGACCATACCCTCGGAGAGCACCCCCTGTATTTTTGCCGGTTTCAGGTTGCAGGCAACAAGGGTCTTTTTGCCGTGCAGCTCTGAGGGCAGATAGTGAGAAGCCAGGCCTGCCACAACCTGTCTTTTTTCTTCCCCCAGGTCGAGCAGCAGCTTCAGAAGATGGTCTGTACCGGGCACCGGCTCGGCCGAGATGATCTCGGCGACGCGCAGCTCAAGCCTGCTGAACTCTTCTATGGTAACAGCGGCCTGAGGGGATGATTCCATCTTTTGAACATCTTTTCCGGGAAGGCTTTCAGCGGCGCGCGCAGCAGATGCGCTCTCCCGTTTTTCGTGGTCCTCTTCCAACAATGACGCCAGCTCCTTTCCAATGTCCAGCCTGGGGAAAAGGTCAACACTGCGCCGGCAGCGTACACCGGGTGGCAGCAACCCCCATCTTTCCAGGCTGTTCCAACCCTGCAGGTCGGCCCTGTCATCGATACCCAGCTGCGACCATATCCGCGGCGGCGTGCGCGGCATAAAGGGCAGCAAAAGCACGCTGATAAAGCGCAGGGACTCGCAGAGGTTGTACAGGATGGTCCCGAGGCGCTCCTTGCGGCTTTCGTCCCTGGCCAGCAGCCAGGGGGTGTTTATATCGATATACTTATTGGAACGCTTCACCAGGTTCCAGAGCGCTTCCAGGGCGCTGCTGAACTGCAGCTTATCCATGAGAACGGACACTTCGGGCGGTGTAGCCAGGGCCAGCTCTCTTAACTCCCCGTCGCTCTCGTGGCCACCTGTGTCCACAGGGGCGGAAATAGTACCTTCAAAATACTTTTCCACCATGGTCACCGTCCTGCTCAGCAGGTTGCCCAGGTCATTGGCCAGGTCGGAGTTGATACGCTGCAGCAAGGACTCGTTGCTGAATATACCGTCAGTACCGAAGGGGATCTCCCTCAGCAGAAAATAGCGGATACTGTCCGAGCCGTACCTGTCTACCAGGATCATCGGGTCAATAACATTGCCGCGCGACTTGGACATTTTCCCTTCGCTCAAAAGAAGCCAGCCGTGGCTGAAAACCTGTTTCGGAAGCGGCAGCCCCAGCGCCATCAGGAATGCAGGCCAGTAGATGGTGTGAAAACGGACAATATCTTTTCCGATGAGGTGGATATCTGCAGGCCAGTACTTTTGGAAGAGAGTTTCATCGCCGGGGTATCCGAGCGCCGTTATGTAGTTGCTCAGGGCATCCAGCCATACGTAGGTAACGTGTTCCTCGTCAAAAGGAACCGGAATGCCCCAGTCGAAGGTGGTGCGCGAAACGCAGAGGTCTTCCAGGCCCGGTCGCAGGAAATTGTTAATCATCTCGTTCTTTCGGGCCGGCGGCTGTATGAACTGCGGATGAGACCGGATATGCTCCAGGATGCGCTCTGTATAACGGGACAGGCTGAAGAAGTAGCTTTCCTCGGAGACCATCTCCACGGGGCGGCCGCAGTCTGGGCAGGTGCGCTCCTGTACCTGCCTCGGGGTCCAGAAAGACTCGCACGGCGTGCAGTACCATCCTTCGTAACGGCCGCGGTAAATATCGCCCTGCCGGTAAAGCCTGCTGAATATTTCCTGGACGGCCTCCCGGTGCCGTTTTTCAGTCGTCCTGATAAAATCATCGTAGGAAATATCCAGCGCCGCCCACAGTTCCTTGATCCAGGCTACAATCTCGTCTACAAAAGCCTGCGGGTCTTTCCCGGCCTTCTCGGCACTCCGTTGTATCTTCTGGCCGTGCTCATCAGTCCCGGTAAGAAACCAGACGTCATAGCCGGTAAGCCGCCTGTACCTGGCTATGGCATCGGCGGCCACGGTCGTATATGAGTTGCCGATATGCAGCCTGTCGCTGGGATAGTAGATGGGGGTGGTTATATAAAAAGTGTTCCTGTCCTCAGCCAAGTGAGCCCCTCCTTTAACTATTCACCTGCACACACAAAGATTATAGCAAATTAACATTTTAACAGCAAGGCCTCCCATTACGAACTGCAGCACGTAAAGATATTAAAACGCTTTAAAGCGCAATTGCAGCAGCCTTCCGCCCTTTTACATTTTTGAGTTCTCGCTTCCTTAATGTCCAAAATATAGCTGTCATGTACTTTTCAGACAAAATTTACTTTTTGTGCAAAAATAGTATTGCTTTTCATGTCTATTTACTGGTATAATACCCTTTGACAATATATGTCGAAACTTGTAAGAGGGGGAGAGGGGATGAAATCAACCGGTATAGTTAGAAAGGTAGACGAACTCGGCAGGGTAGTCATACCAATTGAGTTGAGAAGAACCCTGGGCATCAACGTAAAAGACGCGCTGGAAATCTACGTGGACGGGGAAAAAATAGTGTTGAAAAAATATGAACCGGCCTGTATCTTCTGTGGAAATGCAGACGATATTAAACAGTTCAGCGGTAGAATTGTCTGCGAAGAGTGCATCAGTAAGATGATGGAATAATAAATTATTTATCATTAAAATGCAGGACCTGCCAGGTCCTGCATTTTTTTTACTGATTTTGCTTTCCTTTACTTGTTTTTTTGCGCGCTTTTTATTTCCATCATCAGCTTGTATACCTCGCTCCGGGAAATCGGGAAATCACCGGCTACCCGCCGCACAGCCTGTGCCGGTGACAGGCCCGACTGCAAGGCCTTGAGCAGCCTTTCCTTCAACTCTTCCGCAGTCGGGTATAAAACCCCGCCCCCCGCGGTGGAATGCCATAGTTTTCCGGCGACGGGGGAGACAACGACGGTTATTTCTCCCCGCGGAGGAGAATCAGCAAAAACAGCCGCCAGTTCCCCGGCTGTCCCCCTGACTACTTCTTCGTGTTTCTTGGTCAGCTCGCGGCACACCGCTATCTCCCTGTCACCTATAATATCCTGCATCTCCTCTATTGTCTTCCGGAGACGGTGAGGGGATTCATATATAATGACGGGCTTTTCTTCAGCGGCAATAATGCGCAGCTCCCTGCGGCAGTCCTTTTTTTTGCGGCTCAGGTAACCCCAGAAGACGAATCTCCTGGCCGGGTAGCCGGAAATAAGCAGCGCCGTCAGCGCAGCAGAGGGACCGGGGACAACTGTATAGGGAAGGTTCTCCTCCTGCAGAAGCTTCACCAGGTGAATGCCGGGGTCTGAAACTGCGGGCATACCGGCATCGGTAATGAAAGCCACTGTGGCCCCTTCTTTAAGCCTGGCCACGATTTCCCGGCTTTTCTTTTCACGGTTGGCTTCCCGGTACACCAGCAGGGGAGCCTTAATGCCGTAGTGTGACAGCAGCTTCAGGGAACGCTTCGGGTTTTCCACAGCTATGACATCGGCGCTCCTCAGGCAGTCGATCGCCCGCAGCGTCATATCCCCTAAATTCCCGATCGGCGTGGCACAAAAATAGAGTATCCCTGTTGGGCTATCTTCGTTCAAAAAAAACCCCCCACAAAATGAAGCACGGGGACGGTTCTTATGCTTCATTTTTTTACTCGGCTAAATGCCCCTCCAGGGGGGCAAAAACCGGCATCCGCCATTCATGCTGACAGCAGGGCAGGAGCTGCATCAAGTTTTACGGTCTACTTCCTCCACCGGGAATTCCTGCTGCTTGGAGCTGTCAGTTAATTTTACCAGTACAGATTTTTTAACATAATTATAGCTGATCACCCGCCCGTCACCCTGGGAAGTCATCACCTGGTCCCCCGGAGAGGGAGAATCTTCACGGGCAAATTCGTAATGCTCTATTTCATAGCGCAGGCAGCACATCAAGCGTCCGCAAATGCCCGAAATCTTGGTAGGGTTCAGGGACAGGTTCTGGTCCTTGGCCATACGGATGGACACCGGCTCGAAATCCTCCAGGAAAGTGGAGCAGCAGAGCCCTCTTCCGCAGGGTCCCATCCCCCCCAGCATCTTGGCCTCATCCCTCACCCCGATCTGGCGCAGCTCGATACGGGTGCGGAAAACAGCGGCCAGGTCTTTGACGAGCTCACGAAAATCGACCCTGCCTTCGGCGGTGAAGTAAAAAATAAGCTTGTTGTGGTCAAAGGTATACTCAACATCTACCAGCTTCATATCGAGGTGGTGCTTTTCTATCTTTTCCTGGCATACTATGAGCGCTTCAGCTTCTTTCTTCCTGTTGTCATTGAGCTGTTTAAAATCGGCTTCCGTAGCCAGCCGGCGGACGACCCGCAGCGGCGGTACTATTTCATGGTCATCCACTTCTTTGCTTTCCTGGACTACTTCACCAAGCTCCAACCCCCTGCTCGTCTCTACTATAACCCGATGCCCGAACTTCAACTCCAGGTTTCCGGGATCAAAGAAGTATATTTTGCCGGCACGGCGAAACCGTACTCCTACTACCCTGGACACTTTATACAACTCCTCTCATCTTCAAAAACAATGTTTCCAAGGCCATACGCCTGTTAACATTTCCGGAAAGCTCGGCCTGCAAATACAGTATGCTGCTGCAGATCTTTTCCAGGCGGTATCCTGTTTTTAAAGCGGTCTCGCACCTATATTTATTATTTATGGGGAAGGAACTGCTTATAAGAACATTTTTTCCCGCGCCGCGGCCGCTTAACCTGGAAACAAGCCTGTCACGATAAATAATTAGCAGCAGCTCAAGCAGTGCATTCAAATTCTCGTCAGCGGCCAGTTCTTCAGCCCTGGAAAAAAGCTCTTCCATGGTCCCTTCTTCGACAGTTTCTGCAATAATGAGCGCTTTCTCGTACTGCTCCCTGAAATTGCCCCCACCAGACAGTTCCAGCGCCTTTCCGGGGTTGCCCCCCGCCAGGGCGGCGACAATACCTTTTTCCTCCCCCGATAGTGAAGCATGCCTGTCCAGCAGCCGCTCCATTTCTTCAGCGGAGAGCGGTTTCAAAGCAAAGTGACAGCAGCGGGATACTATTGTCGGCAGCACTGCCCATGGCCTCGAACTGAGGAGCATGAAGACCAGGTCTCCCGGCGGCTCTTCCAGTATCTTCAAGAGACTGTTGGCTGCGGGCAGCGTCACCAGGTCGGCATCAACAATAATGCACACCTTCCGAAATCCCTCGCTGGGGTAGTAATAAAGGCTGTCCTTGATTTCCCGCAACTGCTCCATTTTAACGGAGGCTCCCTGCGGCTTAACAAGATAAAGGTCGGGATGACTTCCACTGCTGCATTTGCGGCAGGAAAGGCAGCACTCGCAGGGGACATTTCCCGGCCCGGTGCAGTTCAATGCCCTGGCAAAGGTCAAAGAAATGGTTCTTTTGCCGCTACCCGGAGGACCGGAAAAAAGGTAGGCATGGCTTGTACTGCCGGATGCCAGGGAGGCCTGCAAAGTATTGATAATTAATTCCTGGCCGATCAATTCTTCAAATCCCACTGCCTTTTAATTCACTCCTCGCCCGCCGGAATAGGCACCTGCTTCCGGCGCAGCATTTCCATTATTACCGCCCAGATTTTTTCGTGAACTGCCGCCGGACTCTCCTGTGCATTTATGATCCTGTAGCGCTCCCTTTCCAGGGAAGCGAGGTGCAGAAAACCCTCCCGGACGAGGAGATGGTAGTGGCGGTTTTTTTGCTCCACGCGGTCTCCCTGCCAGGATGCTTTCCCCTCACCGGCGGATTCTTTCAGCCGGCGAAGCCCTGTTTCAGCGTCAACGTCCAGTAAAAGAGTGACCTCCGGCAGCAGGTTTTCCACGGCCCACATGTTAATCCTTCTCAACGTCTCCAGGTCTTCGCCGCCGGCATAGCCCTGGTATACTATACTGGAATCAACATAGCGATCGCAGATAACGAAGGCACCTTCCTGTAAAGAAGGCCTGATCAGCTGGCTGACCAGCTGAGCTCTGGCCGCAGCGTAGAGAAGGGCTTCGCATGTAACGGCTATTTCTGCAAAGCGAGGATCGAGCAGCAACTTCCTGATCTCCTCCCCTACAGGAGTACCGCCCGGTTCCCTGGTCAGGACTACTTTCAGCCCGCAGGCGCAGAGACGATCCTTTAACATCTTCGCCTGGGTTGTCTTCCCGGCGCCGTCCGGGCCTTCGATACTTATAAACATGCCGGCCTCCAACATAAATCTTTTCCAACCTCTCTGCCGCCAACACCTAAACCTGCGCCGGCACAGACGCCGTCACCGTCTGCAGCT
>PWRZ01000183.1 GCA_003563385.1 Syntrophomonadaceae bacterium | reverse complement strand
GTCAGCTCCGCGGCGACCTTTTCACTGGGCGTTACAGCCACTATGGGCGCCTTCGGCTTGTACTTGGACACCATCCGCGCAGTGTGGCCCGACTGGGTGGAAGAGATAATGGCCGACGCTCCCAGCTCCTGGGCCGCCCGGCAGGTGGCATAGCTGATGGCATCTGTTATGGTCTTCTCCGAGGCCAGCTCAAAGTGTTCCAGTTTTCTCCTGTATTCCAGCGCTTCCTCCGTGCGGACGGCGATCTTGGCCATGGTCGTGACCGCCTCCACCGGAAATGCACCCACCGCTGTTTCTCCCGAAAGCATTACCGCATCGGTGCCGTCAAAGATGGCATTGGCTACGTCACTGGCTTCCGCCCTGGTGGGCCTGGGGTTCCTGATCATGGAGTCAAGCATCTGCGTTGCCGTAATGACCGGTTTGCCGGCGCGGTTGCACTCTTTAATGAGACTTTTCTGCACCAGGGGCACATCTTCGGCCGGTATTTCCACACCGAGGTCTCCGCGTGCGATCATCACTCCGTCCGCCACCTTAAGAATTCCCTCAAAATTATTCACGCCTTCGCGGTTCTCGATCTTGGCGATTATTTTTGCGCTGTTGCCTCTTTTCTCTATTAGACCCCTGATCGCCAAAACATCATCGGCATGGCGAATGAAGGAAGCGGCAATAAACTCCACGCCCCTTTCCAGGGCGAAAGTGATATCCCTTTCATCCTCCTTTGAAAGCGACGGCAGGTTAAGGCGCACTCCAGGCACATTTATACTCTTGCCCGGGTAAAGAATACCGCCGTTAACAACTACCGTCCGAACTTCTGTCCGCTCCAGCTCCTCAACTTCAAGCTCGATCATGCCGTCATCAATAAGAATGCGGTTTCCCGGGCGCAGGTCGCGGGGCAGTTCCCTGTAAGTAACGCTGACCCTGCTTTGATCGCCTTCCACTTCATCGGTCGTCAAACAAAACCGGGAGCCGTCACAGAGCTCAACTGAAGAAGCGTTAAAGCCCTTTATTCTCACCTCTGGGCCACGCGTATCCATCAAAATAGCCACCCTGCGGCCCGATTTTTTACTGGCCCCTCTTATGAGCTTGAACCGTTGGTCGTGGTCTTCGAGGGTGCCGTGGGAAAAATTAAGCCTGGCAACATCCATGCCCTGCCTGATAAGAGCTGCTATAATCTCGGGGCTCTCCGAAGCAGGTCCAATTGTACACACTATTTTTGTCCGCCTCATTAATATCTCTCCTGTTTAAATAGCCAGGATACTGGCCAGGTTGTAATCTTCCCACGAAAACTCTTTACTCTGCGAAAAGACCTGCTCGTAAGAAACCTCTTTAATCCCACTGTCGCCGCTGTAGCATGTTACCAGCGCGCTTTTGCCTTCCAGCATAATGCTCACCGCACTGCCGCCCATCCTGCTGGCCAGGATACGGTCAAAGGCCGTGGGCGTCCCTCCCCTTTGCAGGTGCCCCAGCAGTATTACGCGCACATCCATACCGCAAATCTTTTCAATCTCCTCACCTACATGCATGGCGCTGCCGGCTCCCTCGGCGACCAGGATGACGCTGTGAAGCTTGCCCCTCTGGGCTCCCCGCTGCAGCCGCCCGCATACCTCGTTGAGGTCAAAAGGCACTTCCGGTACAAGTATTGACTCCGCCCCCCCCGACAATCCGGCCGCCAAAGCTATGTGCCCGGTATTGCGGCCCATTACCTCGATCACGAAAGTTCTTTCGTGAGAAGTAGCCGTATCCCTGACCTTGTTAATGGCATCAGTCACCGTATTGACGGCGGTATCAAATCCGATACAGTAGTCGGTGAACGGTATGTCGTTATCTATGGTTGCAGGGACACCGACCGTGGCAAAACCCGCTTTCTCCAGCACCTTTGCCCCTTTAAAAGAGCCGCCGCCCCCTATAATAATGACCCCGTCGATTTTACTATCCCTTAAAAAATTAATCGCCTTTTCCTGGCCTTCCTTTTGCAGAAATTCGGGACAGCGCGCCGTGTGTAAAACGGTCCCGCCGCGGTGAATAATATCGGCAACTGACCCCAGCTCCATTGGCTGAAGCTCCCTGTTTATTAGCCCCCAAAAACCCCTTTTAATTCCATTTATCTTTAACCCGTGGTAAATACCCTTGCGCACTACAGCCCTTACTGCTGCATTCATACCCGGGGCATCTCCACCACTGGTCAACACGGCAATCCTTTTCAACATGTTCCCTCCTGCCTTACTGGCATACAGTCAGTCCTATTCAGTATTGACGAACAGATAACTATTAATTCTGCGGGCCGCTTTTTATCAGCTTGTTTCAAGCTGCTGCATTTTAAGGCAGTCCGGACCGAGCAGCTTTTCTATGCGTGCAAATAGTTTCTCATCTTCTCTTACCCAGCATTCCTGGCCGGTAAGCAGCAGTTTTTCGCTCTCCTCAAAGTAGAGATAAACGGGCGTCCCTCCTTGAAAGGAAGAAAGAATATCCTTAAGGTTAACCATCTCGCCCACAGACCTTTCCCCGCAGATTTTGATAAAAAACTGCCTGGGCTCACGGGGCAAAAAGGTTATTTCCCTGCAGATAATCTTGACCTCCTCTTCCTCTTTGTAATCGGTCTGGCCGCTGAGAATCACCACCCTGTCCTCCTGCAACTCTTGCTGGTACTTCTCGTAAATATCGCTGAATACGATTACCTCTACCTCGCCGGTGAGGTCTTCTATGCGCAGGAAACACATTGGCCGGCCCTTCTTGGTATATATGACCCGAATGGAGTTGATCATCCCGGCAACAAAGACCTGGCGGCGGTCACCAACCTCGGCCAGCTCCCCAATAGGCAGAATACCGTTGACATTTTCCAAAATAAGGCGGTACTGGTTCAGGGGGTGGCCGGAGATATACAGCCCGACCACTTCTTTCTCCAGGGAGAGCTTTTCCTTGGCCGAAAATTCCGGGATATCCGGGAAATCATCTTCCACGCCGTTGAGGCTCTTCCCGTCGCCAAGGTAAGAAAACATGGAGATCTGCCCGTTTTGGCGGTCCTTCTGCACCTGGTGCCCGTAGGAGAGGGCTCCATCAAGGATGCTCAAGTACTGCGAGCGCATCCCTCCCAGGGAGTCGAAGGCCCCGCTTTTGACCAGGCTTTCGATAACCTTGCGGTTGCATGTGCGCAGGTCCACCTTGCTGCAGAAATCGTGCAGGCTCGTAAAAGAACCCTCTTTTTGCCTGGTTTCGATGATTGTCTCTATAGCCCCGCGGCCGACATTTTTTACAGCGGCCAGCCCGAAGCGAATGCGGTTTTCCCCGACCACGGTAAAATTTGTGTCGCTTTCGTTAACATCAGGAGGCAGTATTTCAATCCCCTTCCGGCGGCATTCCGCTATATAAAGAGCAACCTTTTCGCTGCTGGACATGACCCCCGTCAGCAGTGCGGCCATGAAGGCCACGGGGTAGTTTGCTTTAAGATAGGCGGTCTGGTAGGCGATGAGGGCATAAGCGGCGGCATGAGACTTGTTAAAGCCGTAAGAGGCGAACTTGTCAATAAGGTTGTAAAGCTCTTCGCCCATCTTGCGCCCGTAGCCCGTCTTTTCGACGCCCTCAATGAACTTGACCCGCTGTTCTCCGAGTATCTCTTTCTTTTTCTTGCCGATGGCGCGGCGCAGTAGGTCCGCTTCCCCCAGGGTAAACCCGGCCATCCTGGCAGCCACTTCTATAATCTGCTCCTGGTAGACAATAACGCCGTATGTTTCCCTGAGAATGGGCTCCAGGTCGGAATGCAGATACTTGATATTCCTTGTCCCATGTTTGCTTTCGATAAATACGGGAATCTGCTCCATGGGACCGGGGCGGTAGAGTGCCACAACGGCGATAACATCTTCGAACTTGGTCGGCTTTAAATCCCTTAAGATAGACCTCATACCACTGCTTTCCAGCTGGAAAACACCGGCTGTTTCCCCCTGCGATAAGAGAGCAAAAGTGCGCGCATCGTCCAGGGGCATGGAGTAGATATCCAGCTTCTCTTCCTCGCTGTGCCGGTTTATCTGCCGTACTGCCTCTCCCATGATGGTGAGGGTGCGCAGGCCGAGAAAGTCCATTTTCAGCAGGCCCAGGTCTTCCAGAATATCCATCGGAAACTGGGTAACAACGGCCCCGTCGGCGGTCTTCTGAAGGGGGACGTGCTCCACCAGGGGCGCTTCGGAGATAACCACCCCGGCAGCGTGGGTAGACGCGTGGCGGTGCAGCCCTTCCAGGGCGCGGGATATATCGATCAGGTAGCGATAGCGCCTGTCTTCGAGGATGTTCCTCAGCTCCGGGTTCATTTCCAGCGCCCTGTCGATAGTCATTCCCGCTTCAAACGGGATCATCTTGGCAACGCGGTCCGCTTCACCGTAAGAAAAGTTGAGCGCCCTGCCGACATCCCGCACCGCCAGACGCGCGGCCATGGTGCCAAAAGTAATGATCTGGGCAACCCGTTCCGCACCGTATTTCTCGACAACATATTGAATGACCTCGTCCCGCCGCTCGTAACAAAAATCAATGTCAATATCGGGCATGGAGACTCTTTCCGGGTTTAAAAACCTTTCAAAAAGCAGCCCGTATCTCAGGGGATCAATATTGGTAATGAAGAGCACGTAGGCCACCAGGCTGCCCGCGGCGGAGCCCCTCCCAGGGCCTACCGGGATGCCGCTTTCATGGGCAAAGCGCACAAAATCCCAAACGATCAGGAAATAGGCCTCAAAGCCCATCTGGTTAATCACTTTTAGTTCATATTCCAGCCGCTCTTCAATCTCCGGGGTTACCTGTGCATACCTCTCCTTTAGCCCGGCATAGCAGAGGGAACGCAGGTAATCCCTGGCACTATCCCAGTTACCAGGCAGGCTGTAGGAAGGCATGTGCATGCGGTCGAATTCCAGCTCCAGCTCCATCATATCGGCAATCCTGGCACTGTTGGTAATGACTTCCTCGGGGAAATCCTTAAAAACGGCGCGCATTTCCTGCTCGCTTTTAAAATAAAACTGGTCGCTCCCAAACTGCAGGCGCCCGGGGTCATCTATATTCTTTCCCGTCTGGATGCAGAGAAGCACCTCGTGGGCCTGTGCATCACCGCGTCCCAGGTAATGCACGTCATTGGTAGCCACCAGGGGGACGCCGGCCTTTTCCCCCAGCCTCAACAGCATCTCGTTTAACTTTCCCTGCTCGGGAAGGCCCTGGTCCTGCAGCTCCAGGTAGAAGTTGCCTTCGCCAAAGTTTTCCCTGTACCACAACGCCGCCTGCAGGGCCTCTTCTTCTTCACCCCTTAACAGCAGCTCCGGTATTTCACCAGCTTTACAGGCGCTTAAGGCCACCAGTCCTTCGCTGTACTCGCTCAAAACCTGCCTGTCCACCCGGGGCTTGTAATAAAAACCCTCCAGGTAGCCGGCGGTAACCAGCTTGACAAGATTCTTGTAGCCCTTCATATTGCGGGCCAGCAGGAGGAGGTGATAGTTGGCATCATCGCGCCCGGGCTCCCTCTGGTCCCGGTTCCGGGGAGCAACATACAGCTCACAGCCGATAATCGGTTTGATGCCATTTTTAACCGCTTCCTTGTAAAACTCGACCACGCCATACATGGCACCGTGATCGGTAACAGCAACTGCGGGCATTCCAAGCTGCTGCGCTTTTTCTATAATACCCTTGATGCGGGTTGCCCCGTCGAGCAAGCTGTATTCGGTGTGCACGTGTAAGTGGACAAACAATTGGCTGCCTCCAGTATTTTATCCAGGTATAGGAATTATTTCGACTTTTAGTGGGAAATCCCTTTACCCTTTTAAAAAAATTCGGGCCCCCGGCCGCGGAGAGGTCAATTCGGCAGTCTTTTCGCCCCGCTGCTGAATAATTATATATTACACTTATTATTGGGAGAGGAGAATAAAAATCGCTATGCACGGCATGCTGCCCCTTCTTGTGACCACTTTTTTCATGGCCCTCGGTGTTCTCCTCGGGGGGAGTGTGCTGGGGTCGCTGGGAAGCTTTTTAAGCAGCGGCCAGCCTCCCTACCATACCATGGTAGAGCTGTCCGAGAAACTGAAAATATGGGCCCTTGTTACGGCACTGGGAGGCTCTTTCATCCCTTTTCGGGCCATAGAAATCGGTTTTTTGAGCGGGCAGCCGGCGGAAATCTGCAAGCAAATAGCCCTGATTATCAGCGCCTTCGGCGGGGCACACCTGGGCTATTTTTTGTTGAAATCCTGCAGCGGGGGGAATTGAAGTTGCGGCAGAAGCTGGCCTTTTTCCTGCTCGGGCTTGCAGCAGGCCTTGTAGTTATGCACTTCGTCCAGGGGGAAAGCCTGGAAAAGCTCTACTGGGAGAAAGAGGCCCTCAAAGTGGAGCTGTATGAAGCCACGGAACGGCTCAAAATAATGGAGAGCGAGCATGAAACGCTGCTGCCGGCGCTGGTAAAAGAAATAAAGCTGGAAATTGATACAGGCGAGGACAGCTTTGTGGAGCCGGCCCTGAGACGCAATATCTATGACCTGGTAAAAGGCCTGATCGGCCAGGAAGTACTCGCCCTGCCGTATCCCCTGCTCTACAACCTGATCGAAGATCGAACCGTAGAGGTGGACGACAATAAGTACCATCTGGAAGTGGAAGCCGTTATCGTGTCAGAAAGACTGGTCTATTATATCAAAGCAACAAAAGTTAGCGAGGATTGAACATCCCAACCGGCTTGGCAGAGGCAGCAGCACAAACAGCTAGCGCCGCCTTGACAGCTTCCTTAGAAAAGCGACTGCTACAATCACGGCCAGGAATGTCCAGGAAGCGGCAAAAAGGCCCTCCACCGTAGACAGCTCTATTTTCGGCACCAGTAGCGTTCCCGTCGCCAGGAGAAGGCAGGCCATCAGTGAGCCCAACTCGCTGCTCCTCATCGCAATTCCCCCTCCCAAAATGAAGCATGGGGACGGTTCTCCTGCCTCATTTTCGCCCCCCCAAAAAGTGAGGCACGGGGACGGTTCTCGTGCTTCACTCGTGCTTCAGTTGCTATTTTCTTTTTGCGGTGATATAGGTTATAATGGTCTTGTTGTAAGTATTACAGGGGGAGAAAAAATGGACGGTGAACTGCAGTCAAATATCAAGCTTGTATTGTTCATCTTCGCTATTATTCTATGCGGCTGGCTAATAAAAATGCTATTCCCCGTAATTACCCTGGTTATTGTTGCCATATTAGTGGTGTATATTATGAGCCCCATTGTAAGCATGCTGGTCAACCTGCGTATTCCACAGCCTGCCGCAGCGGTTATTGTTTTCTTACTTTTTCTTGCCACTATACTGCTCCTGTTTTACTTTACACCGCCTCTAATTTACCGGGAATTCAGCCAGCTTGCCGGCTATATGGCCACCGATTTTCACCAGTATATGACCATGCTCTTTGTGCACCTGGAACAGATGGACGCCATGCTGGGGTTGGACATGTCCAATGTTTTAATCTTTACCATTAACAGTTTCCTTAATGAACTTCCGGCCCTCATGCTGCAGGGGCTGCAGCAGGCAACCGCACTGAGGGTTCCTTTGCTCTCCGAGCTGTGGTCGCTCCTGGGGCTGCTGTTCTTGACTTTTTTCCTGCTCCTGGACATCGACCGCGTTAAGGCCACACTGGTAAAATTTTCTCCACCGGCTTACCGTAAAGAAGCGGCCCATGTCATCGGCGTAATCGACTCCAAGGTAGGCGCCTACCTGAGGGGCAACGTAATCCGCTGCAGCATAGTAGGAGTGGCTACCGGGATGGGGCTCTACCTGATGGGGATGCCCTTCGCTTTTCTGCTGGGCCTTACCGCAGGCATATTGAACATTATTCACAATATCGGCCCTTTCATGGCCGCCATACCGGCAGTGCTGATCAGCTTTACGCCGGCGACACCCCACCCACTTATGGTCTTCGCCCTCTACCTCACTATCCAGATTATAGACCCTTTCATCCTGACCCCTTTCCTGCTCGGCAAAGCAGTTGATCTCAGACCAATTACCGTCATTATTGCCATACTATGCGGGGCCAGGCTGATGGGGTTCCTGGGCATAATACTGGCCATCCCGTTTACAGCGGTTGTTAAGGTTCTCCTCAACCACTATTACATCAGTTGGATAGAAGCGGGAATGGAAACAGGGACGAAAAAGGCCAAAGAAACGAGGAAAGGGATCAGGAAGAAAAAAGAGTTGGCTGGAAAAACGTCTCCCGGCTATAATATGCCTCCGCAAAATCAAAAACCGCGCGGCTAAAGCCTCACCTGCCCAGCAACCCTGGCAGGCGGCATTCCTGCATAAAGGCGCTCTCACTGCCTCGCCGCCAGGTGCGACGGTATCCACCTGCACCTAACTGGCAGCAAAACTTTTGATTGTGCTTACTCCATTTGCGGAAAGCCCTGCTGGCGCAGCGCCTCGTAGAGGACGAGTGCCACGGTGTTGGAAAGGTTCAGCGAACGGAAGATCCTCTTTTGCATGGGCACACGCAGGCAGCTTTCTTCCCACTTTTCCAGCAAAGTACCCGGCAGGCCTTCCGTCTCACTGCCGAAGACAAGGAAGTCCTCTTTTTGATAAGATACATCCGTGTATAAACGCTTCGCCCTGGTGCTAAAAAAATAAAAAGTGCCGCCCCTGTAAAAACGGTACAGACTTTCAAAATCGCTGTAGTGGTATAAGCTGAGGTACGGCCAGTAATCCAGCCCCGCCCGGCGCAGGTAGCGGTCCTGGAGAGAAAAGCCGAGCCTGCCGGTGAGGTGCAAAGTGGAAGCGGTCATTACGCAGGTACGGGCAATGTTGCCCGTGTTTTGGGGGATTTCCGGTTTGACCAGGACAATGTGCACTCCTAATCCTCCCGCTGCATCACGTAGAATATATTCCTCTCATCGGGTGAGGGCTCTCTGAAAGTAAAAGCGCCGTAGCATGATTTCACCAGCCATCCCGTTTCCTGCAGCAGTGGTTCAATCTCTTCCCTGGTGTAAGAGCGCTCCCTGTGCTCCTCCTGCAGCTTCTCGTACAGCCCGTCGTCTTCTCTACGGTTAAATGCAGTCAGCCTGATTCTCCATATCTTGGAACAGGGCTCCAGGCTGCTTTCCCAGATCAAGGTCAGGTTGTCCTCTTCTACCCAGCAAATGGAGGGCTCGCTTCCGGCAGGAAGCTTCTCCACCAGGTTCAGGTTGAAAATAAAATGCCCTCCTGGCCGCAGGGCAGAACGGATTTTCCGGAGTGTTATTTTCAGGTCTTCCACCGTCAGCATGTAATTAAGCCCATCCTGGAAAAGCACTGCCAGGTCCGCTTTCAGGGGCAGATCGAGCTCGCGCATATCCTGTTCGTAAAAATCCACATCCAGCCCTTTCTGCAGGGCTTTTTCCCGTGCCAGAGAGAGCATTTCGGCAGAAATATCCACCCCGCAGGCCCGGTAGCCCCTCTCAACCCACGGAAACGTAGAGCTGCCGGTCCCACAGCCCAGGTCAACAACACAGTAACAGGGCTCAATCCTGTGATAGCGGGCCAGCTGCTCTACGTAATCGGCCCACTGGTCGTAATCGACCCCGCTTAACAGGTAGTCGTATATTTTAGCCAAACCGCTGTAAATACGCATATTCACCTGCTGGATTTCATTACAGCTGCGGTGTGCTCGCAATTGCCGCCGCTGCCGGCAAGCAAATGCTGCTGTAACAGACTGGGACTGCTATTTATCCGGTGCTTCGCCTGCATCCGGTTCTTTTGCCTGCCTGCTCATCATTTCACTGTAGCTTTGCAACTTTTTATCAATCAGGTAGTTCAGTGTCGCTTCGGGATAACTGCCGCTGCTGTCACGCTCCCCTGCCGGGATACCCGTGAGCAGCTCCAGGCCCTCTTCCACGGTCTTAACCGCGTAAATATGAAAACGCCCCTGCTCCACAGCCTCCACTATTTCATCATCGAGCATAAGATTTACGGTGTTCTGATGAGGGATAATGACACCCTGTTTCCCGCTGAGGCCCTTCAGCTTGCAGGCGGCAAAAAAGCCTTCTATTTTCCTGGCAATACCGCCAACCGGCTGGATTTCCCCTTTCTGGTTAACAGAGCCGGTAACGGCAATATCCTGCCGCAGCGGCACCTCGGCCAGGGATGAGAGCAGGACATAAAGTTCGGCGCTGGAAGCGCTGTCCCCCTCAATCCCATCGTATGACTGCTCAAAACAGATGCTTGCTGTCAGGGCGAGCGGGGACTCCTGGGCATATTTCTGCCCCAGGTAGCCGCTTATAATAAGCACTCCCTTGTCATGAATGCGCCCGCTCATCTTGCTCTCTCTTTCTATGTTTATTATCCCCCTTCGCCCCAGGTAGGTTGAGGCGGTAATGCGGGACGGCCGGGCAAACACATAATCCCCCAGGTTAATCAGGGCCAATCCGTTTACCTGCCCGATTTTTTGGCCGCTCAAGTCGAGCAGTATGTGACCATCGTCGATAAGCTCCAGCAGTTTCTTTTCATATTTATCGGAACGGTATATTTTCTCCTTGATAGCCTGTTCGATATGCCTGGCACTGACGTAATTGTCGCCCTCGATTTCAGCACAGGTATCAGCTTCAAAAAGTACTTCCACGATATCGTTAAAACAGGTTGTCAGCTTTTCCTGGTGCTCGGCAAGCCGGGAACTGTACTCAACCACCCGGGCCACCCCGGTGCGGTCAAAATGGTGAAGATCTTCTCTTTGACAGTGTGTGGAGATAAAATTGGCCATTTTGGACATGTTCTCCAGGGACCTGCCCATTGTCACGTCGAAATCGGCCTTTATCTTGAAAAGCTTCCGAAAGTCCTCGTCGTAGCGGTAAAGGAGATGATACAGCAGGGGATTACCGATAAGCACCACCTTTACCTCCAGGGGGATGGACTGAGGCTTTAAAGTAGCCATTGTAAGCAGCGCATACTGTTCGCCTATAGTTTCGATGCGGATTTCTTTCGTTTTTAAAATTCGCTTCAAGACCTCCCAGGCCTGAAAGTTTAAAAGGACATCCTTGGCCTGCAGGATAAGGTAGCCACCGTTGGCTTTATGAAAAGCCCCTCCTTTGACCATGGTAAAATCAGTGGTTACCATTCCCATCCTGTTTTCATACTCTACCCTGCCGATAAGATTATAGTAAGTGGGGTTGCTTTCCACAACAACGGGGGCGCCTTCGGCCTCCTTGTTGTCGATGACAAGGTTGACCAGGTATTTCACATCAGCGGCGTCCTGCCCGTACCTTTTAAGCCAGGGAAAAGGAAACTGTTTTTCCTCCTCCTCATCCTTAAAGTCACTCAAGTTTTCGAGAACATCTTCCTGCAGTGCATCCAGGTAGCTGATAACCCCTGCATAATCCCTGTACTTTTCCCTTAACTCATCAATGAGGTAGCCGACTGCATGAAGCCCGGTTTTTTGTTCCAGCTCCCTGTGCTGGTCCTTGTATTTTTTTTCTTCGTTCTGTATACGCCTGACTATTTCCATGGCCTTAAGCTGGACTTCCGTGGACTTTTTGTCCATCTCCTCCCTCTCGGACTGTTCGAGCTGGGCAAACTCTTCCTCGCTCAATTCTTTACCGTCTTTGAGCGGAACAGTCAAAAAACCGGTGCCGGCCCGCTTCAGCAGAAAGCCCTTTTCCTGTGCGCTCTTGTTCAGCTCCTCCATCAGGGCGGCCCTGGTTTCCTGAAATTCTTTCAGCAGGGCCCCTTTCTGACGCTCGTACTCTTCGGTATTGAATGCTTTCGGGATACCCTCTTTTAACTCATCAAGAAGGTTGTTGATATCCCTTGCAAAAACGCTTCCCATCCCGGCAGGAAGATTCAAAGCCATGGGGACACCGGGATTTTTAAAATTGTAAAGATAGCACCAGTCGTCGGGTACGGGCTGCTTCCGGGCTATTTCCTGGATAATGGAGCGTGCATAGCTGATCTTGCCCGTGCCGGTAAGGCCGGTCATAAATATGTTGTAGCCGTGCTTGTTGATTTTTAAACCAAAGTCCATGGCCCTGACTGCTCTATCCTGGCCGATAATACCCTCCAGGGGAATTACTTCTTCAGTTGTTTCAAATTCAAAAATTTCCGGGGAACATTTTTTGTGCAGTTTCTCCGGCCCAAGGCTTTTATAGGAAACCATCTTATTCCTCCTCGCCTGTCTGCTACTGAACGTAAAAATATATAATAAGATTCTCCCCCAATTTAATTATTCCTTTCAAGGCAAGAAAATTATAAAAATAAAGTAACTGCTCGGGCCTGTAAAGCAGGAGGACGGTTCCATCGTCTTCCCTGACGGGCCTTCGCTACGCTACGGTGACGCTCGCATGGGGACATTCCTCTGCAAGAGGTGTGTCCCCTTTCCTTAATCCCGTCCTGAGGCGCAGTATGTTCAGGACACAAAACTGCAGTGAATAGAAAGGGGGCAACGTTCACAAAGCGGCTTTCTGGCCCGGCAAAACCGGCGCCCGTGGGCAATAAGGCGGTGGTGTGTCTCTCCCCAGGCTTCCGGGGGAAGCAGGAGGCCGAGCTCTTTTTCTACTTCAAGCGGCCCTTTCCCCTTCGCCAGGCCCAACCTTCTGCTCACGCGCATAACATG
>PWRZ01000217.1 GCA_003563385.1 Syntrophomonadaceae bacterium | reverse complement strand
GGTGACAGAGGGACGGGGTACTTGTCAACTTGTTGCTTCCTTTTATTTTAAGAGGGTCCGCCTGCGCGGACCCTCTTTGAGGACCAATGAAACTACCTGGACTCATTTTATAGCCATTTGGAGCCATCAGGCCATAGGGCTTTTTTGGCAATTCTTTCAGCATTTCGGTCTGGGACTATTCTGGGAGACCTACTGCTTTCCTCCCGCTATTTCCACGTTGAGCAGGGTGTGGACGTTTTCGATCTGGTTAATGATCGTCACCGAGGGAGAACCGGCAAAGAGAAGGCCTACGGCGGAGTTATCCATCGTTGTTACAAGCGAGCCCGAGTCTCCGCTGGCCGAAAAGCTGGTGGCAATGATCTGGTCTCTGAAGCGCGCCACTTTCCCGCCACCGTAGCTGATGTCTACCGTTGCATTGACGGCAATTATTCTGCTGATGGTGTAATTGGTGGTGCGCCCCGTTTTTTGAACGCGCTCCCCCACGTTGATCTGCCGGCGCGGCTTCCAGCCCTTCACGTAGCCGACCCAGTATATCTCCCTGTCCAGGTCGTAGAATTTCCCCTCGGCAATGGCGGCGTCCACCAGGTTGTGGTGCTGCTTGCGCGGGACGGGCGGCTCAAAGGTGATCGGTATAAAGCGGCTCAGTACGGCGACGCGGTCCCGCGGTAATCTCCCGCCGTCATAGGGGCTGGGCTGCACGATAAGGTCACCTATTGAGGCCATGTTGCTGCTGGCGAGGACGTGGTTGTTGCTCAGTATATAGTACTTGGAGGGGTTTTCCTGTTTGCCCGGCATCCCGTTTTTCAAAGCGGTGTCGTAGACAGAAGTGGCGATTGTCCCGGCAGCATTATTTTCATTCCCGACGCTGAAACCTCCTTTAATAGGGCGGACGCGGCCTGTCAGGCTGTTGATGCTGCTTTCCGCCGGTTCGCCGCCCCCGGCCAGGGGATAGCCGATGGCCATGACATCTGTCTGCATGTCCATTAGCCGGGGGGGGACGAGATCTGCGGAGCGCAGGTCATTCCGGTGCAGCTTGTGCGTGACCAGTATAATCAGCGCCGGCTCCCCCGTGGGGATATTGTTTTTCCACTTAATCCCGATGCCCATGCCCACGACGTTGGCCTTCTGCTGCGAGGGGTTGAACAGCTCTTCAGCAGCGGCCTCGTGTGTCTTTTTGACACTTTCTATCTCCACCGCCGTCAATATCATTTTACTCTCGTCTTCCTTCAAGCAAACCTCTCCTTTTTTCCAGGCATTCTAAAGTTCCGATTTCTTCTACATCTACCTCATATCCGTCAAGTGATTTGGGAATAGCCTGCTCCGGCTGGGGCCGCTCTTCGGGGAGCCTGCCTACAAAGACCTTGATGGCCTTTTTCTTGCTCTTCAGGCCTATTCCCACACCGACCACGCCTGGCAAATTCATTAACATTTCCTCGTATTTCTTTTTTACCAGGTCGATACTCATCTGGAGCAGTCCTTCCCCACGGGCTTGTTTTGGTGCGTTTAACTGTTTCACTAACATTATATGGAGCGTCAACAACAGGCGTGCATAAGATTTGACAACATGCAGAAAATAAAAAACAATGTCATCACAGTGGATATAAAATGACTGCAACGAACAAAATTGAGGCCATCACCCTGCTCGAAGAAAAACTAAAAGCTTCTTTAATCTGTTACCTGGCAGGCGACAGGGAAAACCTGGGCACCAGGATCGCGCCCGATGTGATCCGCGTATTTTACAGGCACCTGCAGAAGTGCGCTCCCTGCGAGAAGGTTGTCCTGTTTCTGTACACGCGGGGAGGCGACATCCTGACCCCTTTCAGGCTTGTAAGCCTAATCCGGGAATACTGCCGCTATTTTGCCGTGTTGATACCTTTTCGCGCTTACAGTGCCGGCACCCTCATCTCGCTCGGCGCCGACGAGATAATGATGGGCAAACTTGGAGAGCTGAGCCCTATAGACCCCAGTGTGGCCAACGCCTTTAACCCTCTTGACTCCAGCCACGCCTCGGCGCGGATACCTGTAAGCGTGGAAGACGTCTCCGCCTATATTTCCCTGGCCGCGGAGATGGTCGGGCTGAAGCAGGAAGAGTCCCTTACGGCCGCCTTTTTGCGGCTGGCCCGGGTAGTGCATCCCCTGGCCCTGGGGAATGTTTACCGTAACTACGTGCTCATCCGTTCCCTGGGCCGGAAGATGCTGGAGATGCATGCCCGCCGCCCTTCCCCGCAGCTTGTCGATGAAATCATTGCCAACCTGACAGAGAAACTGTACGCCCATAACTTCATGATCCCGCGCAGTGAGGCCAAAAACAGCATTAAGCTCAATGTCAGGGAGCTCTCCCCGGAAGTCGAAGAAACGGCCTGGAGCCTTTACGAGAGCTATGAGACGGACCTTAAGCTGCTGGAGCCTTTCAACCCGGCCCTCCTTCTGCAGGAGCACGAGCAGCAGCTTGACTTTGAGGCCGCCGGGGGCATCATTGAAAGTGCAGCCCGGCAGGACGCCTTTATGTTCGAGGGGCGTGTTACCCGCCATCTGCGGCAGGAAAGGGATGTCCCCCCGCTGAACGTCGAAATTATGCGGCAGGGATGGAAAAACACCAGGTAGTCCAGGGGGGAGGGGGGCGCTAGGCGCGCGGTCAGGCAAAGTGAGCGGCGGGCGGCGGGATAAGGCAAGAGAAAAGAGGTGGGCGGTAAAATGGGGGAGAATAGAAGGTAGGAAGTTGGGCGGCGAAAACTAAAGGCCAGGCCGCGGGAAGTGCTGGAACAAGGGGGGAGAAGGGGGTGAAAACAATGGACCAAAAAAAGGGCGGACAAACGAGGGACCCAAAAAGGACCGCTTACCGGGTCTCACCTGCACTGCCGCGGGAGGTCAACCGCTATCGAAATGTCACTTTTCAATCCTCCAGCTACCTGCCCGAAGCGTACACGCAGACCCAGGAGTCCATTCAAAACGATCACCGTATCGTCATCGTTGACGAAGCGGATGAAAACAGCGCCGCAAAATAAAAATGAAGCACGGGGACGGTTCTCATGCTTCAATTTCTCGCAAGCAAAAGTTGACAAGTACCCCGTCCCCCTGTCACCCTCCTATTTCTCGCAAGCAAAAGTTGACAAGTACCCCGGAAGCAAAAGTTGACAAGTACCCCGTCCCCCTGTCACCCCCCATTCAGCAAAATGAAGCACGGGGACGGTTCTCATGCTTCATTTTTTGTTCTCCTGCTTCATTTTTTTTTGAAAGGTGGACCCGCCTCGCCTAGTGGCCGGGCATGGGGTTGGGATTGGGAGCAAATTGCTGCGGCTGCTGCTGCTGCTGCGGCGCGGGCTGGTGCTGCTGCTGCGGGTTTACGGACAGCTG
>PWRZ01000158.1 GCA_003563385.1 Syntrophomonadaceae bacterium | reverse complement strand
GGCCACTTCCAGCACATGCACCTGCTTCCAGCCCAGCTCCTTTTTTATCCTGTCCGGCCTCACCGCGCAGCGCCCCTGGTACCCGGAAAGACCGGGAACAAAGTTTAGCAGGGAAGAGGACTTTCCGAGGATGTGCAGGATGGTCCCGGCCAGCTCCAGGTTTGTTCTCTCCTCTTCGGCAGCAATGTTGTATATCCTCCCCGGCCGTCCCTTAAAGAGGAGCAGTTCCAGCGCGCGGCAGTGGTCGCGGACATATATCCAGTCTCTTACCTGCCGGCCGTCCCCCATAATCGGGACCGGTTCGTCGCGCAGGGCCCTGTAAACCACGGCGGGGATAAACTTTTCGCGGTGCTGGTATGGACCGTAGTTGTTGGTGCAGCGAGAAATGCACACGTGCATGCCGCAGCTCCGGTGATATGCCCTGGCCAGGCAGTCAGCAGCGGCCTTGGCAGCCAAACCGCGGCTGCCGGGGTCCGGCAGCGCGGACTCGCCAAAATATTCCTCCTCTATCGGGGAACCATACACTTCAGCGGTGGACACCTGCAGGAACCTTTTTACCTTAAATTTTTGGGCCGCTTCCAGGAGATTAAAGCAGCCCACCACGTCGGTCATTACAAAGCCGCCGGAAAAGCTCATACTCCTGTCTTCGTGATATTCGGCGGCGAAATTGACCACGGCATCAATGCCTTCCCCGATGACCCACTCAACGGTATCCCTGTCTGCAATATCCCCGCGTATGAACAGGTAATTGGGGCGGCCTTCTACCGCTTCCAGGTTGCCGGGATCGGCGCTCCTGGTCAGCTTATCGAAATTAATAAAAACTATCCCCGGGTAGCGGGGAACCATGTATTCAAGGAAGTTGCTGCCTATGAACCCGGCCCCGCCGGTAACGAGAATTTTTTTGAACACGTGCCGATAACTCCTCCCTTAGACAGCGAGCGTAGCAGCGGCTCTATCTTTTGCCCGGCGAACTGCCGCGCTGGGTATCTTTTACTCAGCAGATGCCGCCCATTTCCCTAATTTTTTGCAGCCTGCTGTTATACTCTTCTTCGCTCAGGTTAAGCAAAGGACGGCACAGGTTGAAACTGGAAGCGCCGCCGCCCAAAAGCAGTTGTCTTTTCCGGGACAAACCGAGCGGACCTCTTTTTCTTTGCCGGACTTCATTATCGTTAACCATGATCACTCCTCCTCGCAGCCGGTTTTTTTACATTCTATGGCTTACCTTCCAAAAAGGTTATCAGCGGCCTGTAACAAAATGCCCTTACCGTCATAATATAAAGCATAAACGGCAAGCGACAAAAAAGTTTCAAAACTACTATGAAAGGGGTGAATGTTAAATGGCTGGTCCAGCAATCAATCCGGAAACCGGCGAATTCATGCAGCCGGGTCTCTGTCCTTTTAACCCTGAAAAGGGTAGACGAGAGTGCCCGCCCGCTTCAGAAAAAGATTGCGTGGTAGTGGAAAAAGTATTCGACCAGTGTTTCAAGGAAGACATCATTGTAAAAAATTTCAGCGTCCCCAAAGGGCCGGGAGAACCCTGCGAAAAAGTTGACCTGACCCGTGTCGACAGGGTCGAATGCGAGGTTTTGTCCGCCGAATGCGTGGTTGTCGACGTCAGCCCGCCCATTGCCGACAACATCAGGATAATTACCGTAAGGCAGGACGTGGAAGTTAAGATAGAGCTCTTTGATGACAGCGGCCATAAACCGAAGCTTCTGTGCACCTTTACGGAAACAATTACTGACTTTTTCAACCAGGTGCAGCTGTACGTCCCCCCCGCCGGCGTCCTGTTTGGTCCTGACGGCGGGCCCTTCGTATTTTGCGAAGTGGTGAACTCAACCTGCTTCTGCTCCCCGGAAACCGTAACGGAGGGCGAACCGGTCAAAAATGTAATCTGTACCGTAAAAATTTGTAAAATAATCGAGGTAACAGCCTTTGTCAAGCTCCTTATTCCGGTTTACGGGTTCTGCGTACCGAGGCCCTGCGAGGCTGCGCCTCAGCAGAAAGAAATTGAATGTCCGCCCATTGAAGATCTCTTCCCGCCTCAGCAGGAAATTGAAGACCCCTGATATCAAATTGAACCCAGGTTATACTTAACCAATATTAAACGAGGGATAGACTGTGCCAGGAACGCGCCAATCTATCCCTCAATTTTGTTGTGGCTTATGGCCGTTTTGTTGGCCCTTATAGCCGTTTAATGAACGCTTTTTTAATGCAGGGGGCCGCTTCCATTTTCCTTAACGGCAAATATCTTTCGATAGTACTCTACGGTCCTGGCCAGGCCTTCTTCCAGCCCGGTGGCCGGGTAATAGCCCAGCAGCTGCTCCGCCGCCGTCAGGTCCGGGATCCTTCGGGCGATATCTTGATAATGAGGCCCGTAAAACTGCTCATGGGGCTGGAACACTATCCTGCCCTCCATCGCCGATACCTCCATGATGAACCGCGCCAGTTCCAGAATAGATGTCTCTCTGCGGTGGCCCAGGTTAAAAACCCTGCCCTCCGCGCCCGGCCTGCTCCCCGCTTCAATGGTCCCTTTCACGGCATCTTCGATAAAGGTAAAGCTCCTTGTCTGGCTGCCATCACCGTGCACGGTGAGCGGCTGCCCTGTTAGGAGCTGCTTAATGAAACGGGTAACAACACCCCCGTAATCGGAGCTGTCCGCCCCCGGCCCGTAGACGTTAAAATAACGGACTATTACTACAGGGAGGCCCTGCCTGAGGTAGCCAAAACAGAGATGCTCCGCCGCGCTCTTGGATACGGCATAGCACCAGCGGTCTGTAATGGAGGGACCATAGACCCTGTCGCAGTTTTCATGAAAGGGGACCCGGTCGCTCTTACCATACACTTCCGAGGTCGAAGCAAAGACCACCTTTTTGCGCAGTTCCCAGGCCAGCTCCAGTAAAAGGGAAGTATAGCAGACATTTACTTTTACAACTTCTACGGGATTTTCAACATAGCGCTTAACTCCAACAACGGCCGCAAGATGATAAATTACATCAGTTTTTTCCAGTAAACGGCGCATATTGACCATCCCGGAAAGGCAGCTCTCCGTAAATGTAAAGCGTTCATTGCTTTGAAGCAGCCTGACCCGGTCTATATTCCCCTTATCGAGGTTATCGAGCCCCCAGACCAGGTTTCCCCGGGCAAGAAGTTCCTTGCATAGATGAAAACCGATAAAACCGGCACATCCGGTAACCAGGTAATTCATATCCGCACCTGCCCTCCAAGTAAATTAATCGAAACTACGTCTACAGCGAAACTTGCACTGAGCGTTGCCACGGGGACGGTTCGAGCGTCACCGTAGCGAAGCGGAGGTCCGAAGGGAAGACGATGGAACCGTCCCCTGTGGCTAGCGATGTAGCTAT
>PWRZ01000188.1 GCA_003563385.1 Syntrophomonadaceae bacterium | reverse complement strand
CCTGGTCTATCCCCGCATTTGCCGCTGCCGCTGCTGTTATTCTGATTCTTTCACTTACTATACCGCAGGGCACTGTTGACCCTGATATTACTGCACAAAATGGTGAAAACGGCCCCACTGTCTCGCAGTTTGATGATCTCGGTGATGACGAAAGCGGTTCCATTCCCGTTGATCCTACAGATGAACGGGATCTGTCACCGTCCGCGGATGAGGGGGAAGAGGAAGTCCCTGTGGAACCCCAGGATCGGGATACTGCCAGGGAGGATATAGATGCCGCCGACCCCGAAGAACCACCTGCCGCCCCGGAACAAGACCGTGAAAAAACCACTCCCGGGCCGGAAGAGGAAACCGTGCCTGGAGAGCCCCAGTTTGATGTATGGAACAAGCAGAGAAGCTTCAGGCTTGCCGGCCCGGTTAAGTTTACGCCGCTTCAATATGCCGGAGGTGGCGATGATACCGCAGCGGCCAGCTATGTCTGGGAACCCAGCAAGATTGCCATCATGGACAAAGAAACAGGAGAGATAGGTTCCACTTCCTGGGCGCAGGAAGTGCTGCGCGGTGAAGGTTTCATGTTCAGCAAAGGTGATTACTTAAGGACCACCGTGCAGGAAACACAGAAGGGGACATTTGTGGAGATAGTTTACGGAGCCCAGGGAAGCGCCGCTTCCCCGCTCTATATTTATTACCAGGAAGGGGTGGGGGTAGTCTCATACTACTACGAGGAAAGAGGAGCTGCTGCAGCCCAGGGGTTTTATGCCCTGCTTTCCCCGTCGCAGGCTTTTATAGAGCAGGTCAACGAGGTGGATGTATATGCCCCTGTGCGCAGGCTGACCTTCTCCTTCCAGGAAGTTTCCTTTACTTATCATGATTTTACTATCGAAAAGAACGGTGAGCAGCAGCGTGTCACGCTTCCCGCGTACTCTTTCCTGGGCATGGAAGTATCCCCCGGTGCGGAAGAGTTTAGGATACATGTCCCTGCTGTAAAGTAAAGTAATACCGGTGCCGGGTGTTAGAAGAGGTGGTAAAAGCAGCCTGCCTGAAAGGGCAGGCCTTTAGTTTAGTATGGCGAATGAAAGCTGCCTTTGCTCCGTGGCAAGTTCGGTTCTGAAAAATATTAAGGGAGGTTTTGCAGATGGAAAAGACGGTATCGGGAGTTAAGATCGAGTGCATTCAGGGGAACATTGCCGCCCAGGATGACATTTATGCCGTGGTAAACGCGGCCAATGCCCAGCTGCGTATGGGGGGCGGAGTTGCGGGGGCCATACACCGTGCCGCCGGTCCGGAGCTGGAGAGAGAATGCCGCCCCCTGGCACCCATAAGGCCCGGAGAGGCCGTTATAACCGGCGGGCACAACCTTCCTAACAGCCATGTAATCCACTGCCTGGGCCCGGTATATGGCGCCGACTGGCCGGAGGATGAGCTGCTTGGCAGCTGCTACCGCAATGCGCTGCGACTTGCCGAACTGAAAGGATTGGAATCAATAGCCTTTCCCGCCATATCCACCGGTGCTTTTGGATATCCGCTCGCTGAGGCCACCGAAGTGGCCCTGAAGGCGGTGCTGGAGAAGATTCCCGAACTGATGAAACTGAAAAAAATCCGTTTTGTGCTCTTCAGTGAAAAAGACCTGGCCCGGTACAGGGAGACGCTCTCCCGCCTGGTACCGTAGATACGCTGCAGAGTTTATTGTTTTATCATTTGCTTGAAGTATGGGGCAGTCCCGGTTTTAAACCTTTCCAAAAAAAAAGCTTTCTTCCGCAGGGGATGACCTGTCCTTTAATAAATCCGGCCTTTTCTCCCCAGGAGTGCACCTGTGCAGGGTATATCTTTTGTATGTTGCCTGTCAGCAGCCTGTCCAGGAGCATGAGCGCTTTTATGGAAAAAAAGGCATGATTGAATTCCTGCATCACCATAATGCCGCCCGGTTTGAGGACACGGTAGGCTTCGCAAAGCACTGCCTGGGGGCTGCTGACATGGTGCAGTGTGCTGGTGGAGATAGCCCGGTCAAAAAATTGGGAAGGAAAAGGCATATTTTCTCCCCGGCCGTGAAAATGCTTTACATGGGCCCCATCTTTTTTAGAGCGGGCCATAGAGCGGGCCAGCATTTTGAGGTTGGGGTCCAGGATGGTGAACTCCAATCCGTGCCATGGCTTTAATTGCAGTATTTTTTGTGCCAGCATGCCTGTACCGCCGCCGATATCCAGTATCCTACAGGGAGCGCCTGCATCTTCCAGCTCAAGCAATTCAGCAATTTGTTTCGGATGATAGATGTTAATAATGGAAGAGAGGATATCGTAAAAAGACACATACCTGTCGAAGCCGTTCATGGTAACCTCGCCGTGTAAGCTGTTAAGTTTAACTAATGATTGGCGGCACCAAATTGCCTGCAGCCTGTAAGAAATTTGCAGGCATCTGCCGGGCAGTATTTCTGCCGCCGGGGCAGGACTGATATTTTTGCTGCAGAGTTGCTGTTATACGTTTTATTGTTGTAACTGCTTTGGGGATATTTTAGCAGATTGGTGATCACAATTCCAGGTCACCGGTTATGCAACGAGTTTATTTGGGTAGATGTGCATTTGAAATGGGGCTGCATTATTTTGCCATAGACGGCCCCATTTACCTTGCCTATTTAGTATTGTTACTATATAATAGTAAGTATAATTACTGCGGGATAACCGCACAGGTTATATCTCTAATGAAAGGAGGTTCGATAAATGCCTGAAGAGTTTAAGCCAGGATGCCAGAGGCCCCCGATTAAAAAAGTGGTCGCTGAGGCGGAAACAGCTGACGAGCTGAGCGTAAAGGAGAAGGAAAAGACAATGGTAAAAGTAGGTAAACCGGCACCTGATTTTACAGCCCCCGCTTATTTACAGGGGAAGTTTATGAATACCAGTCTTTCTGAATTTAAAGGGAAATGGGTTTTACTGTGTTTTTACCCGGGCGATTTTACTTTTGTTTGAGCTACAGAAATTTCAGCAGTTGCTGAAAAATATGAGCAACTTAAAAGCCTGGGAGTAGAAGTGCTTTCGGTGAGTGTTGACAGTATTTTCGTGCATAAAATGTGGAATGATCATGAGCTTTCGAAGATGATAGGCAAGGACATCCCATTCATGATGCTCTCCGACCAGGATGGCAGTATCGGTAAAATGTACGGCATTTATGACGAGGACAGCGGCGTTGAAACAAGAGGAAGGTTTATTATAGACCCTGACGGCAATATCCAGGGGTTTGAAGTTTTGACACCTCCTGTTGGGAGAAATGTCAGTGAGACGATCAGGCAAATTCAAGCATTCCAGCTCGTACGCGAATCTAAAGGGACAGAAGCTACTCCTTCAGGCTGGAAGCCCGGCAAACAAACACTGAAGCCGTCGCCGGATTT
>PWRZ01000096.1 GCA_003563385.1 Syntrophomonadaceae bacterium | reverse complement strand
GGCGTACCCGGCCAGCTCGGTGAGCGTCTCGGTGACGGCGTTTCTTTCCAGGCCGGCCAGGCACTCCCTGGCCTCCTGCGCGTAAAAAGAAGCCCGCTCCAGGGCGCGCTTTAAGGGACCGTCGGCGCATGAGAGCTGCTGCAGGAATTCCAGGCCGGCCGCAGAGAAGTCGCGCCTTGTGACAACGCGGCGCAGGGCAGGCCCCCACTGCGGGTCCTGAAGGATGTATATCAAGGGCAGGGTGATCACTCCTTCGCGGAGATCACTGACGAGCGGCTTGCCTGTAAGGGAAGGCTCACCGGCAATATCGAGCACGTCGTCCTTTATCTGAAAGGCCATGCCGAGGTTGAGCCCGTATAACCGCAGCGCCTCCACCGAGCTTTCGCCGGTGCCGGCTAACCGTGCCCCTGTACCGCAGCAGGCCTCTATCAGCACCGCTGTCTTACGGTATATATAGCGCATATACTGTCGCTCCGTAAGATGGAGATTAAAGGCGTTGTCAACCTGTTCCATCTCTCCCTCGCACATGCTGCTTATGGCCCTTGAAAAGATTAAGTTCAGGGAACTGTTGTCGCAGAGGGCGATTAACCGGAAGGCACGGGCAAAAAGAAAATCGCCCGCCTGGACGGCAAGGCTGCTTCCCCAGCGGGCGTTGAGGGAAGCCCTGCCCCTGCGGCGGACGGCCTCGTCGATAATATCGTCGTGAATGAGGGAAGCGGTATGGATCAGCTCGGCGGCGGCAGCGGCTTTGACCGTCGTGCACCCCGCTTCTTTCATAATGCTGCCGCATAAAAGCAGCAAAATGGGGCGCAGGCGCTTACCCCCGCTGCTCATGACGTGATCGATCATCTCCCGCAGCAGGCCTGTGCCGGAGGCTGAATACTGCAGTATCAGCTCCTCGACCTGCTCCAACTGCGGCCCAATCAACTCCCCTATCCTGGGCCACAGTGAAACTGCACCTGGAAAAGTATTGCCGTTTACAAGAGTGCCCGTTGTCTTCTCCAATTGGATCTCGCCTTCCGGTGCTGAAAAGTTCTCCGTCTATTTCCGGGTTTATAACTGTCTGGTGAAAATAAATTTCCTGCTGCTGCCGGTCGTTAATATCGTAAATATTGATCTGCACCGGGAGCAGAGTCCTCTTCTCCAGCCATACCTTTCTCCAGGCATAATTCTGTCCCGGTGAAGGAGATATTATTCTGAGGACATAGCAGGACCTGTTATCCTTTTTCTCGATGCCCTGCATCTCCACCTCCGGGGAAAGCGAAAGGTCGTTTAAAAAGGACGACAGCAAAAAGGGGGGCGGGGCTGAATGCCGGGAAAGCGAATGCATCTTGTAGAAGTCCCCCAGTTCAGGGCTGTAAATCCACGTTTCCATGCCGTTGGAAACGAAGATCTGTTCCGGTTCCTCGCCCGCACCGGGAAAATCGGACCACATCTCCACCCGGTAAGAATCAGGAGAAGAAAACCATACTTCCACAAAATAATGGCTCGTAGATTGGCCGGCGCTAATGGCCGTTTCAATGAGGGTATAATAAGTGTTTACTTTTTCCCCCTTCTCCAGCGCCTTCTTAACAATATCGCTGCCTCTTAAGTCCCTGCCGGTATAAAGATGGGCAAAAAGCAAAAAGACCAACAGGATCAGGACCAGGAAAAAAAACCTCGACGGGGGCGGGCTCATTTTTACCATCCCCAGAGATAATAATACTATTCATATTATAATGTATACCTCGCTCGGTATTTTTATAACTGATAACATCTATATTACCCAACCTGGACAAGCCAGTATCGGGGAACTGTAGAGCGAAACTGCGGGGACGGGATTAAGGAAAGGGAACACACCTCTTGCAGAGGAATGTCCCCATGCGAGCGCTTCCGGAGCGCAGCGGAGGACTCGGGGACATTCCGATGAAGTTGACAAGAAGTTGACAAGTACCCCGTCAGGCTGTGTGATAAGTAGCAAAAAAGTTCCGCAAGGGTGAGACACGGGGATGAGACACGGGGACGGTTCTCTCGTCTCACTTTGATGAGGCACGGGGGAGACAAAAGAACCGTCCCCGTGTCTTACCCAGGGGGACGGGGTACCTGTCAACTTCCAAGTTTTACTGTTACTTATCACACAGCCTGCCGTCCCCCTGTCACCCCCCCTGTCACCCCGGGCCTACTTACCTTCTCTGCCCGTGAACAGTCCTGATAATATCCTGCCTGGTTACTATCCCCAGCAGCCTGCCCTTCTCGTCCACCACCGGCACCCGGTTGACCCCTTCTTCGACCATCACCGTGGATATTTCCTCGACGGTGGCCTCCGGCCCCACCGTATGCAGCTTTTTATTCATCAGCTCTTCCACGGTCAGCGCCACGGTGCGCTTCAGCTCCTCTATATAGCGCTGCGGGCTCTTCAAGTAGACGACGGCACCTAGGATGACGCTGTACGAAGGAGCATCTACCTTCTTCTGCCGAAATATTATATCAGCCTCGCTGATCATACCCGCCACCCGCCCGTCTTCCGTGATAACCGGCAGGCCGCTGATGTTGTTCTCCAGCAGCAGGCGGGCCGCTTTTTCGACATCATCACCGGGGCTTACGGTAATCACTTCCCTGGTCATGATATCTTCAGCCAGTATTTTTTCTGTCTTTCCGCTCATTTTATATCCATCCTTTCCACCCTTTCCTTTATCCAAAAGCGTTCTCCCGGCACTGCAGGGGGATAATTGGCCGTCCTGTTCAGCGCCGCGGGGAAAAATTCAAGCACATCGCCGGCCATGCCCCCCCTCGCTCCTGCAGCTGTTTTCACGCCTGCCCATTCAGACAGCATGTCGGCGGCCAGCCCATGCAGGTAGACAGCGCACAGGGCCGCCGCTTCCGGGGAAAGCCCCTGCGCCGCCAGCGCCGCCAGCAGCCCCGTGAGCAGGTCGCCGCTGCCGGCTGTGGAGAGCACCGGGTTCCCGGTGGGATTAATATAGACATCCCCCGACGGCGCTGCAGTCACCGTGTGCGCTCCCTTTAAAACAAGCACCGCGTCCCACTCCCCGGCCATTTCGGCGGCCATCTCCCACCTTCTGTTTTGAACATCGGCCGTGGTAAGCCCGGTCAGCGCGGCCATCTCCCCCGGGTGCGGGGTAAGCACCAGCGGTGCCCGATGTCCTGCGAGGAGAGCGGGTTTGCGCGCCGCCGCCCCCAGGCCCCCGGCATCGACCACCACGGGAACAGTCAGCTCCCGCAGCAACTCCCGCAGCAGTTCCAGCGTCTCTGTGCCCGGGTCCAGGCCGGGGCCGAAAGCAAGCGCCTGGCAGCCGCGGGCACTTTCCAGTATTTCCCCAAGAGCGCCGGAGACGAGGTTGCCCCGGCCATCTCCGCGAAAACCGAACACGATAACTTCTTTCAGCTTGGACTCCAG
>PWRZ01000132.1 GCA_003563385.1 Syntrophomonadaceae bacterium | reverse complement strand
TGCACTGTTAAAATATCAAAGCCTGTTTCCTGCTTTACTTTTCCTATAAGAGCGTCAGAATGGATATCTTCCAGCGAATAATTTTCAAGATCATCTAACCGCCCGCATTCTTCACAGTAGACGTGAGAATGCGGAACTGTTGCCGCATCATAGCGCAGGCCGCCTTCCCCCACATTCAGCTCCTGCACCAGTGCCACTTTTTTTAAGACATCGACGGTTTTATACACGGTTGCCAGGCTCATGGCTGGAAAATCGGGCTTTAACTTCTGGTATATCATTTCCACATTAGGATGGGCCTTGGATTCTTTTAACACTCCATAGACGGCCATTCTCTGTGGAGTGACCTTGATTTTTTTAGCCCTTAAAATTTCCTCTATTGTCTGCATGATAACCTCCAAACCATCGTCAATTAATAAACAATATTCATTCTTACTATATAACATTTTATACAATAAGTCAACCCTTATTCGCTTAAATTCAGTATTATCTTTAACTCCTTTAGAGGTAATATTAATTATGCTTCCCTGTCAATGTCCACGGTTTTGCCTCCACTATTCCCACTGTCAGCATTTTGCCGACCATGTTTTCAGGGCTGGCGAAATGGACTATTTTATTTGTCCTGGTCCTTCCGGTATACATGTCCGGGTTATTTTTGCTCCTCCCCTCCACCAGCACTTCCTGTTTTGTCCCTATTAATTCCCTGTTTTTTTCCAGGCTGATGCGGTTCTGTATTTTATTCAGGAGTATAATGCGCTCCGTTTTTGTTTCTTTATCAACCTGCCCCTTCATTTCAGCAGCGGCAGTGCCCTTGCGCGGTGAGTAGACAAAGTTGTATGCGGCATCAAAGCGTATTTCTTTTACCATTTCCAGGGTACCCATAAAATCGGCTTCACTTTCCCCGGGGAAGCCGACAATTATATCAGTAGTAACTGCGGAACCGGGAGAGAGCTTTTTTATCAATTTAATTAATTCCCGGTAGACTTCCCTGCTGTAGCCCCTGTTCATGGCCTTTAAAATCCTGTTGCTGCCTGACTGCAGGGGAAGATGAAAGTGCTCGCAGACCTTTTCCCCATCGATTACAGCGCGTACAATCTTCTCCGTGAAATCGCGCGGGTGTGAAGTCATAAACCTGACGCGCTGCAATTCCTTTACCCGGTCAACATCCCTGAGCAGGTCGGCAAAATCATATTCGATTTGGAGGTCTTTCCCAAACGAGTTAACATTCTGGCCCAGCAGAGTTATCTCTTTATAGCCCTCCCGGGCAAGCTCCTCTACCTCTTCCAGGATATGTTCGGGAAGCCTGCTCTTTTCCGGCCCCCTTACATAGGGGACAACACAGTAAGTGCAGTAATTATTGCATCCGTGGCTGATAGGCACCCACGCCTTGAAGCTGTCTCCCCTCTTTACAGGGAGGCACTCCCTTTCTCCTGTAAGATCAGTATCAATTACGCAGCTAGGAGAAACCGTAGCTTTCTGGAGCAGTTCTGGAAAGCGGCCCAGGGCCTGTGGGCCGCATATTAAGTCTACAAAAGGAAACCTTTCTTTAATCTGCCGCGCTGCACCTTCCTGCTGAGCTATGCAGCCCCACAGTACCAGCATCATGCCCTCTTTTTTTTCTTTTAAATTAACAAGCCTGCCCAGCCTGCTGTAAACTTTTTCTTCCGCCTTCTGCCGGACAGCGCATGTGTTTATGATAAGAATATCTGCTTTTTCCTCATCGTCAGTTGGGCTGTAGCCCATGCTTTCCAGATGACCGGCCAGAACCTCGGAGTCATAAACGTTCATCTGGCAGCCATAAGTTTTAATAAAATAATGCACCTGTAACACTCCTGCCGCTGTATCACTGCACTGTAGATATATTACCGGAAAGCCTTTCCCTCAAGGCCCGGCGTATTTGACTGCTTCTTTCTCCTTCTGCCATTTCCTGCAGCCATTGAAGAATATCGTCATCGCGCCCGTTGACCAGTTTAAAGCTCACCACTATTTGTTTACCTTTTTCCTCTTTTAAAGGCCTTTTCCCTTTTAACGTTCTTTTTGATAACTGTTCCTGTTTCTTTTTCTGTTCCCGTTCCTTTTTGACCCTGCCTGCTTTTTCCTTTTCCTCTTCCAGTGCCGCAGCATCAAGCTGCAGCAGGGTGGCCTGTTCGTAATGTTCCGGCCCGGCCGCTTCCACGCCCTGCTGTTCTATATTATATTTTGCTGTAGTCTCTGTGGCTTCTCCGGCTGTGCCGGCAGGCCCGCTCTCGCTATCTTCAATTTCGTCGATCAATCTTCCCTGGCCGAAGCTATCATATTTTAGCGCGCTACTTTCCTCTTCCTGCTCTTGAGTACCGCTCGCTTTTTGATCTTCCAGTTTTCCTTTAAATTCGCTGTTCTCCCATAACCCTTCCTGCACCGTGCCATCGGGATGTTCAAAAGTACCCCAGCCGTTGGGGACGCCGTTTTCCCATTCTCCTACATAAACACCGGCTGGCGAGATAAATTCTCCCTGTCCGTGGAAGTTGCCATTTAAAAACTGGCCCGTATACCTTGCTCCATCGGGGAAAACCATCGTTCCTTTACCGTTTGGAACACCGTTTTCCAGTTCTCCGAAGTATTTTTCCCCATCCGGGTATATCAAGGTTCCCTTGGACAAGCAATATCCTCTCCTTTCCACATTAGTTATTTACATTATCTCCAAAGTTAACGCGGTGAAAATCATTTTTCAACCTTTCGAGAAGAGAATCTATACATTCCCCGCAGCTGGGGCAGTGTTCCATATGCTGGCCCAGTATGTCTCCACATCTGCACTTTATGGCGTGTATCAGAAATGCCCTCCTGGGTTCTTTTTCTTTTTCCTTCTCCTTCTCTTTTTCCTTTTCTTTTACCCTGCCTGTGTCTTTCTCCTGGAATAGCTTTAGCTGTCTTTCCCTGGCGAAAGAATTCATCGCTTCTTCGAGCTCATCGTTAATAATATATGTGTAAATCATGGTCGAAGAAAGGTTGGCATGACCGAGTGCTTTTTGGACTATCCTTATATCCCTGGTCTTTTTGTAGAGGTCTGCCGCAAAAGTGTGACGCAGGGAGTGCGGGAAAACGTTTTTTTCAATTCCGGCCTTCCTGGAGAGCCTTTTAACCATTTCCCTGATATAGCGGTCACTCAACGGTTCTCCTTTCAGGGTACAGAAGAAGTAATCGCTGCCGGGCTTAATTTTTTTCCACTGTCTCAATACCTGCAGGTCTTTATCCCCTATCCACAGGGTCCGTTCAGTATTGTTTCGGCCCTTCCTGACGGTAATTTCACCGCTGTCCAGGTTTATCTCCGTTGTTTTTAAGCCGGTTACCTCTGAAAGACGCAGCCCCGTATTCAGCATTAGAAGCATCACACATAAATTGCGCAGGCCGGTTGGCGCTTTGGGGTTGGGCTGCGATAGGAGGGCTTTCTGTTCCTGCTCAGATAAGAT
>PWRZ01000094.1 GCA_003563385.1 Syntrophomonadaceae bacterium | reverse complement strand
CATAAAGCTGTAATTACAGGCACATTATGCCAAAATGTTACCATATATTTACCAGCCTGTATAGTGCTATTGAGGGGGTATTTTAATTGCTGCCGGGTGCCGGGAGGTAAAGGAGAAAGTTAAGTTGACAATGGAGATGTTATTGAATAAAATCAATTTGTGAGTTTAGCGGGATCGGAGGGTGGAATTGTGGTGAAAATAAGAGCTCCCCGGGGAACTCATGATGTGCTCCCCGCGGAGGCGGGCCGTTGGGAATTCCTGGAAGAAACATTCAAGAAAATATGCCGCCTGTACAACTTCGGGGAGATACGGACCCCCATGTTTGAAGAGACGGAGCTGTTTGTCCGCGGGGTGGGGGAAGAAAGCGACATAGTAAAAAAAGAGATGTATACTTTTAAGGACAGGGGCGGAAGAGAGCTGGCCCTCAGGCCTGAAGGAACTGCCGGGATAGTGCGTGCTTATATCGAGCGGGGGCTGCATAATGTCCCCCATCCCGTCAAGCTGTATTACTGCGGTCCCATGTTCCGCTACGACCGTCCCCAGGCCGGCAGGCAGAGGCAGTTTTACCAGATGGGTATCGAGGTTTTCGGCTCCAGGGAGCCTGCCTGCGACGTGGAAGTGATAGAGGTTACAGCGCACTTTTTCGAGGAGCTGGGGCTGAAGGACCTGCAGCTGCATATTAACAGCGTCGGCTGCCGGGACTGCAGGCCGGCTTACCAGGAGCATCTGAGCCGGTCCTGCCTGGAAAACAGCGACCTTTTATGCGACGAATGCCGCAGGAGGGTTTCAACGAACCCTTTAAGGATACTGGACTGTAAACTGGAAAGCTGTGCAGAGGTAATGAAGGGGGCGCCGCAGATAGGCGCTCACCTGTGCAGCTGCTGCCGGGAGCACTTCGAAGAGGTACTTGCGCTGCTGGGCTCTTTAAACAGGCCGTACGTACTCGACGAGCACCTTGTCCGGGGATTGGATTACTATACCAATACCGCTTTCGAGTTTATTTCCACGCACCTGGGGGCGCAGAACTCGCTCGGGGGCGGGGGGCGCTATGACAACCTCGTGGAGACTTGCGGCGGGGCACCGACACCGGGGGTGGGCATGGCCCTGGGTGTTGAAAGGGTGCTGCTGGCCATGGAAAAAGGGGACCTTTCACCGTGGACTGCCGCCCCGGAGGGGGCGTTTCTCGCTTTTGAAGGCAGCGGCCGCGAGAAAGAGGAGCTGTCCATGCTGTACCGAATACGCCGCCGCGGTATCAGGGCGGACAGGGATTATCTCAAGCGCAGCTTAAAAGCAAAGATGAAGTTTGCAAACCGCAACAACTTTCGCTACGTGCTTTTTTACGGTGAAGAGGAGGAAAAACGCCGGAAGATCAAAATAAGGGATATGAGCGACGGGACGGAGCAGGAGATGACCGTTGAGCAGGCCGTGGCCTTCCTGGTAGATAATAGTGAATAAATTGTGAGATAAGCTGAAGGTATTCCTGTATTTATTTCATCTGAAAAGGAGGCCCGAAGCCCACAGTGGGCTGATGCTGAGTATGCGCTTGAAGCGAACACATTACTGCGGTGTTATTTCAAAAGAGAACAAAGGTGAAAACGTGATTGTCGCCGGCTGGATCCATGGTAGAAGAGACCACGGGGGACTTATTTTTATTGATTTAAGGGACCGCTCCGGTATCGTGCAGGTTGTTTTCGATTTTCAAAAAAACGCCACTTTTTTCGAGCAGGCCAGGAAGCTCCGCCAGGAGCATGTAATCGCCGTGGCGGGTGAGATCGTCTTAAGATCGCCGGATACCGTGAACCCGGGGCTCTTCACCGGGGAAATAGAAATTGCCGCCGCGGAGATGGAGCTTCTCAATGCTTCGCAGACCCCCCCGTTTTACATCGAGGACGGTATAGATACCGACGAGAACCTCCGCCTGCAGTACCGCTACCTTGACCTGCGCCGGCCGGAGATGCAGGAAATGCTAAGGCTGAGGCACCGGACGCTTATGTCTGCCAGGAAACATCTAGATGGACGCGGTTTCCTGGAGGTAGAAACACCGATGCTGACACGCAGCACCCCGGAGGGGGCCCGGGACTACCTTGTCCCCAGCCGTACTTTCCCGGGCCATTTTTTTGCTCTTCCGCAGTCGCCGCAGCTCTTTAAGCAGCTTCTCATGGTCGCCGGGGTTGATAAATATTTCCAAATCGCACGCTGCTTCCGCGATGAGGACCTCAGGGCTGACCGGCAGCCGGAATTCACACAGATAGATATGGAGATGTCTTTCTGCTCCCGGGATGACGTCATACAGGAAGTGGAGGGGTTGGTAAGCTCTATTTTTGATGATGTCCTGGAGCGGCCCGTAGAGACCCCTTTTAAAGTTTTGCCCTACGTTGAGGCCATGGAGCGGTTTGGCAGCGACAAGCCCGATACGCGTTTCGGTATGGAAATCGGCGATATCTCTTCCGTTGCCGCCGCTTCCGAGTTTAAGGTGTTCAAAAACATGGTCCAGGACGGCGGTGTGGTAAAAGGGTTAAATGTTAAGGGATGTGCGCATTTCAGCAGAAAAGATCTTGATGATCTTACTTCGCTTGCCAGGACGCTGGGGACGGGCGGCCTGGCCTGGATGGCCCTGGTCGAAGACGGCATTAAAACTCCCATTGCCAAGTTTTTTACTTCCGCACAGCTGGAAAGCATAAAGGAAAAAATGAAAGCAGAGCCCGGCGACCTGCTGCTTTTTGTGGCCGATAAATGGGAAACGGCCCTCAAGGTGCTGGGTCAGCTCCGGCTGGACCTGGCCCAGAGCCTGGACCTTGTGCCGGAGGGAACGGACCACTTCCTGTGGGTGGTTGATTTTCCGCTGTTAACTTATGACCAGAAGGAAGGGCGCTATGTTTCCAATCACCACCCTTTCACCGCTCCCCATGATGATGATTATGAGCTGCTGTCGAAAGAGCCCCTCAAAGCCCGCTCGCAGGCATATGACCTCGTTTATAACGGTACTGAAATTGCCGGTGGCAGCATCCGTATCCACCGGCGCGCCCTGCAGGAGGAAGTTTTCAGGCTTTTGGATATCGGCCCGGAAGAAGCGAAAGAGAAGTTCGGCTTTTTGTTGAAGGCTTTCCAGTACGGTGCACCCCCCCACGGTGGAATTGCTTTTGGGCTGGACCGGCTGGTCATGCTTATGGCGGCCCGCAAAAGCATCAGGGATGTGATCCCCTTTCCAAAGACCGCTGCCGGGACCTGTCTCCTTACCGGGGCGCCGGCCGGGGTTTCCGCGGAGCAGCTGGCAGAGCTGCATATTTCTACTATCAAGAGAAATAATAATAATGGGAAAGGATAACAGCTCACTCTTAAACATTTTCGCTTGCATAACGGACTGATATGTGTTATCATAACATTGCGAAAAGTTAAGTAAAAAAAACACCCCTGCTGTGTGCGTGCAACGCCGCTAAAGTTTTGAGCTAACACTAATTAAACGGGAGCCTGGCTTTACATGTGGCGTAGAAGCCCCCGTCAAGAGGGGACCTACAAAGCTTGTAAGAAGGCACCCACCTGTAGGGAGAGCAGTTCAAAACAGCGGTTGCGGCACGACATGGTGGGGTTGTTTTTTGTCTTTATGCAGCACCGCGAGGTGTAATTGGAGGAGTATATTTGTTATAATTAGGTAACCGGCGTGGCGTTGATGCCGGTTGGTTTGAAAACACTCTCTTTTTCTCCGGGAGGGGGTGGTGTGATTGTCAATTCAACATACCATGCATAAGATAATGCGGCAGGTTAAAGAAGGCGCTCATCCAAGCGATCTGGCCATTCTTGTTGACGAGCTGAACGACGAGCAGAAAAAAGAGCTTTTTGCCCTCCTTTCCGATGAAGACGCCGCCCGTATTATCCAGGAGATGGAAGAGTTTGACCAGGTTTCCCTGCTCAGGCTGCTGGCAAAACATAGGGCGTCGGCAATACTAAAAGAAATGGATATTGACGACGCCGCTGACCTGATCGGTGAGCTTGCTCCCGATGAGGCCAGGGAACTGCTCTCCCTTATTGAAGAAGAAGCAGAAGAGATAAAGGGCCTTCTCAAGTATCCCGAGGATACCGCCGGCGGCTTAATGACCACAGAGTTTATTTCCCTGCCGGAGGACATTCCCGTTGAAGAAGCGATCACGCGCCTGCGCGAGATCGCTCCCCATGCTGAAATCATCTATTATGTGTACGTTGTGGACACCCATACCAGGTTGAGCGGCGTTTTATCTCTGCGGGATTTGATTGCCGCTGGAGACGGGACCCTCCTCAGCGAAATAATGTACCGCAATGTTATCAGTGTCCCTGTAACTATGGACCAGGAAGAGGTTGCCCGCGTGGTATCCCGTTACGACCTCCTTGCCGTACCGGTGGTGGACGAAGAGCAGCGCCTGCTGGGTATTATCACAATTGATGACATACTGGACGTTTTGGAAGAAGAAGCCACCGAAGATATTTATCGCCTGGCGGGAACTGCCGATGTAGAAGGGATCGATATCCTCGATGCAACTGTGCTGGGCCTGGCCCGCAGGAGAATGCCCTGGCTGGTAATCAGCCTCCTGGGGGGGCTGCTGTCCGGTAGTGTCATCGGCGCTTTTCAGAGCACCCTGGAGGCGGTTGTTATCCTGGCCGTTTTTATCCCCGTGATCATGGACATGGGCGGTAATGTGGGGACACAGTCATCAACTATTTTTGTGCGCGGCCTCGCCACGGGGGAGATCGGCCCCGCTGATGTGTGGAGATATTTCTTCAGGGAGATTAAGGTCGGCCTGACAATGGGCGTTTGTAACGGCCTCATGATCGCCGTCGCCGCATCAATCTGGCAAGGCATGCCCCTGCTGGGCTTTGTCGTCGGTGTGGCCATGTTTTCCACTATAGCACTGGCAGCACTGATTGGGACCCTCGTTCCCATTATTTTCAACTCCTACGGCATTGACCCGGCCATTACAGCTGGGCCTTTTGTAACTACTATAAAAGATGTTACCGGGCTGCTGATCTACTTTTGGATAGCGACCGCTTTTATGAATTATTTAATATAATAATCCGCGACATAATTACTTATTATGGGCTCTTTACCGGCACAGGATGACACGGTGGGGACATAAAGGGAGAGGTTGTTACAGCAATCTCTTCCATTTTTTTGTGTTTTTTTTTATTTATTTTTTTCCAGTTAAGCAGGATTTTTAAAATAGGGGAAGAATAATAAGCAAAAGTGGTTTGATGTGGGGCGAAGTGGTGTACCACTATATGATGAAACGAGCTGCTGGTTATGTTAATGGGAGAATACCTCCATACTCTCGATAGCAAGGGAAGGGTAATCGTGCCCGCTCGTTTCCGCGAAGAGCTGGATGAGAGCTTTATCATTACGCGCGGATTGGACAACTGCCTGTTCCTTTATCCGCGGAGGGAATGGATTAACCTCGAAAACAAGCTCAAGAATCTACCCTTCACCAAGGCGGAAGCGAGGGCTTTTATGAGATTGTTTTTCTCCGGCGCTTCCGATGTGGAGCTGGATAAGCAGGGACGTATTTTAGTGCCCTCATTGCTGCGCGAGCACGCCGCCCTGGTAAAAGACGTTATTTTTATAGGTGTATCGAACAGGGCCGAGATGTGGAGCAGGGAAAACTGGGAAGAATACAGCAGCAAGTCCAATCTTTCATTTGAGCAGGTAGCCGAAAAAATGATTGATTTTCAACTATGAAATGACGAGAGGTTTTTATGACGGTTGGGAACGGCACAGAAGACCGCTACCATATCCCTGCAATGCTGGAGGAGACGCTTACTTTTCTCCAGCCTGCACCGGGGAAAGTAATAGTGGATGCAACGCTGGGAGGGGGTGGGCATGCGGAGAGCATACTGAAAAAACTGCATCCCGGCGGAAAGCTCATCGGGATCGATTGGGACGACGACGCCCTGGAGGCAGCAAAAAAAAAGCTCTCCACTTTTAGAGAAGCTTTTATCCCGGTAAAGTCCAATTTTGCATACCTGGGAGAGGTTGCCGTAGAGCTGGGGGTAGAAACGGTTGACGGGGTGCTGTTCGATCTTGGAGTATCGTCGTTTCAGGTAGACTGCGTCGAGCGGGGTTTTTCTTACCGCGAAAACGTTTTCCTGGATATGAGGATGGACAGGAGCATCCCTCGGACGGCTGCCTTAATGCTGCAGGAGCTGTCCCGGCAGCAGCTTGCTTCCATCTTCAAGGAGTATGGCGAAGAAAAATGGGCCGGCCGCATTGCTTCGTTTATCGTCAGGCACCGGGAGTCAAAGGGACACATTGTAAGCAGCAGGCAGCTGGTCGATATTATTAAAGCGGCTGTGCCGGCAAAAGCTCGCCGGCGGGGAGGGCACCCGGCAAAGCGTGTTTTCCAGGCCCTGCGCATCGCCGTAAACAGGGAGCTGGAAAACCTTTCCGCCGGCCTGAACCAGGGGGTTGAGATTTTAAAGCCCGGTGGTAGGATAGTGGTCATATCTTATCACTCCCTGGAAGACAGAATGACCAAAAGAATATTTAGAAAGCACTCCCGCCAGTGTTCCTGTCCACCGGAACTACCGGTTTGCAGGTGTGGGGGTGCTGCAGCTGTAAAAGTTTTAACCGGCAGGCCCCTTATGCCCACCCCGGATGAAGTGGCCAGAAACAGCAGGGCAAAGAGCGCTCGCTTGAGAGCAGCGGAAAAGCTGCTGTCACGGCATTAAAGGTTCTATAAAGAATGGCGGGTGAATAAGTTGTTAGTAGCGAAGGAAAAACCGGGTAGCGCTTATTTAAACGAGCAGATTTTTAAGGGTAGTAACTACAGTCACCGCAAGAATGCTGAACAGCCCTCTCCAGTCCGGGCGAAGCAGTACAGTCTACGGGGAAGCCTGCTTTTTTGCGGGTTGATACTGTGCCTCATTTTAATAAGTATCGGGCTTGTTACCCAGTACGGGCGTGTTGTTGCCGTCAACTACCAGCTGCAGCAGGTGCGTCGGGATGTAGCCCAGCTGAAGGAAGACAATGAACACCTGCGTATCGAGGTTAAGGCCCTCAGTTCCCTGGAAAGGATCGAAGCGTTGGCCATTAACGAACTGGGCCTTCAGTATCCGGAGGAAAGAAGATGGCTGCTTCTATCATCAAGGGGAGATGAGCCCCGCCCGTAGGAAGGGAAGGAAAAGATGGCTAGGGATTCCGCTTCCAACTTGACTGTACGCAGGAGGCTCTTGCTGGTCTTCATACTGATGTGCATGCTCCTCGGTGCGCTGCTGTTCAGGCTCGGCTGGATACAGTTCGCCATGGCCGAGGAACTGCAGCAGAAGGCCTGGGAGCAGTGGAACCGCAGCATACCGGCGCGTTCGTCGAGAGGTAATATATATGACCGCAGCGACAATTTGCTGGCCGGCAGCGCTACCGCGGAAACGGTGGTCGCTATCCCTCCCCAGGTAGAGGACCCCTTTTTTTCAGCCCGGGCTCTGGCACCGGTCCTGGAGATGAGCGAGGAGCGCATCCATGAGCTTATAACGCAAGATAGGGCCGCTGTCTACGTGCAGAGGAAAGTAGACGAGGAGGTGGCCAAGGAAGTCCGCCTCTTAAACCTGCCCGGTATTACGTTCACGCACGAGACAAAAAGATTTTATCCCAATAACAACCTTCTTTCCCAGCTGCTCGGTTTTGTGGGCATGGACCAGGGCTGGGGCGGCCTGGAAATTTACTATGAAGATGTATTAAAGGGACGCGATGGCAATATCGTCTTCCCTACCGATGCCAGGGGCAGGGAGATACCGGGCGTGCGCCGTTTTATTCCCCCCAAAGAGGGGAAAGATTTATACCTGACCATTGACGAGACGATACAGTTTATTGTGGAGAGGGAGCTAAACAGGGCCATGGTTGAGTACAGCCCGGAAAGAGTAATGGCCCTGGCCGTAAACCCGCAAACGGGCGAGCTGCTGGCTGCTTCTTCCAAGCCGGACTTTAATCCCAATCATTACAATCAGTTCGATGAGAGGTTTTGGAGGCTTTTCCCCGTTACCGATACCTTTGAACCCGGTTCCACGTTCAAGCTGATCACGCTGAGCGCGGCTGTCGAAGAAAATTTGTACCGCCAGGAAGAACCGTATTTTTGCGCCGGGCATGTTACTGTGGCCGGCCATACCATAAGGTGCTGGACTTCACACAAGGGAGGGCACGGCTCTATAGATTTTAAAGAGGCGGTGCTCAGTTCATGCAACCCCGCCTTTATTGTCCTGGGGGAAAGACTGGGCCCCCAGCGGCTGTTTGAGTACGTGAGGGCTTTCGGTTTTGGTTCGCTTACCGGTATAGATTACCTTGGCGAGGGGAAGGGGCTGGTTTTCAAGCCCGAGCAGGTAGGGCCGCTGGAGCTGGCCACTTCTTCTTTCGGCCAGGGAATATCGGTAACCCCCCTGCAGCAGGTTATGGCCGTCTCGGCGATAGCAAACGGAGGTTACCTGCTCCGTCCTCACGTGGTCAAGGAGATAAGAGATCCTGATGGCCAGGTGGTGTCGAAGAGCTCCCGGGAGGTAATCAGGCAGGTTATATCCGCGGATACTTCCAGGCAGGTATCTCTAATAATGGAGGGTGTAATTAAGGAAGGGAGCGGGGTTAACGCTTACATAGAAGGCTACCGCATAGCAGGGAAAACGGGAACGGCGCAAAAGGTGGGGCCGGAAGGCAATTATATTCCCGGCGAATACATCCTTTCTTTCATCGGCTTTGCTCCTTTGGAAGACCCCCAGATATTGCTTTATGTTGCCGTGGACGGCGCTAAAAGAGGGCCGCAGTGGGGTTCCCAGGTAAGCGCCCCTCTTTTTAGAAACATCATGAAGGATGTGCTCTCCTACCTGGAGATTATGCCTACGGAGCTGCCGGATGAAGAGGAGTTGCACGTGGTAGAGGTACCGGATCTGAAAGGGCTGACGGTTGACGAAGCAGGGGCCCTGCTGGATACAAGCGGTCTTTTACTGAAGGTAATCGGCAGCGAAGGGGTCATCAAGGACCAGGCTCCCAAGGCAAAGGCCAGTGTCCCACTGCAGACCGGGATCATAGTTTACCTGGATGACCTGTGGACTGACGAAGACCCTGAGGAAGTGCAGATGCCCAACCTGATCGGCCTGACAATGCAGGAGACGGCGGAGGTGTTGGGCAGGCTGGGATTGAAGATGGAGCCTTCCGGGTCCGGGATTGCCGTTGAACAGGAGCCGGAGCCGGGCATAAAGGTGAGAAAAAATTCTTTAATAAAAGTGCACTTCTCATCTCCACAGGATTGAGTTATAATATTGTAATTAGTATGTTTACATAATCAAAGAGCGGCCCGTCAATAATATCTCCCCGTGTTTTAAAGGAGAAGGAGGCCCGGATAGAGGGTATGACAATAAAACTGGAACTGAGTAAGCTGTTAAGAGCTGTAAAAGTATTGAGCCTGAAAGGGGATACAGATGTCCGCGTGCGCGGGTTGGCCTATCACTCCGGCAGTGTAGAGCCCGGCTTTGTTTTCTTTTGCCTCGGTGGAAGCAAAAGCGACGGACACGAATATATTCCCGATGCTGAAAATGCGGGTGCTGCGGCTGTTGTTATGGAGCAGGACCGGGAGGTAAAAAGAGCCGTAAAAATAGTTGTCCCAAATGTACGCCTGGCCATGTCAGCCGTGTCGGAGGCTTTTTTTGCGTCACCTTCCAGGAAGCTCCGCCTGGTTGGTGTTACGGGGACAAACGGGAAAACCTCCACCACGCACCTGCTGGAAGCAATTTTATCGGCACAGGGATATAAGACCGGCCTTATTGGAACAATTAAGTACAAGGTTGGTAACGAAACGATGCCCGTCCTGGCAACTACACCGGAATCTCCCGATTTACAGAGAATGCTCTATCAAATGGTCAACAAGGGAGTCAGCCATGCAGTAATGGAGGTTTCCTCCCATGCGCTGGAGCTGGGCAGGGTATCGGGGTGTGACTTTGATACAGCCGTAGTGACCAATGTTGCCGAAGATCATCTTGATTTCCACGAAAATTTCGAAAGATACCTTGCCGCCAAGGGCAAGCTTTTTTCCCAGCTGGGGGGCAGTTTTTTTAAAGGTTCGCTGCCCCGCTTTGCTGTTTTGAACGGGGACGACCCGCATTTCCATTATTTTTCAAGGCAGACCACCGTTCAGTATATCTCCTACGGCACTGGTGAATCTGTCCATGTCCGGGCCAGGGATATTGAGGTCAACAGCGAGGGTGTGCGCTACCGCGTTGTTTCAACGTGGGGGGAGGAACAGTTCTCCCTCAGGCTGGCCGGTAATTTCAGCGTCTATAATGCCCTTGCTGCAACAACGGCTGCCCTCGTGGAGGGAATCGCTCTGCCGCGGATTAAAGAAGCCCTGGAAAGCCAGCACGGTGTGCCCGGCCGTTTTGAAAGGGTAGACCTGGGGCAGGATTTTTTGGTTATCGTGGACTATGCCCATACACCCGACGGGCTGGAAAAAGTGCTGCAGACGGCCAGGGAGTTTGCCATGGGTAAGATCATCACCATTTTTGGCTGCGGGGGAGAAAGAGACAGGGGCAAGAGGCCCATTATGGGAAGCGTAGCCGGGCAGTACAGCGATTACTGCATTCTTACATCCGATAACCCCAGGGGAGAGGACCCCTGGCAGATAATCCATGAGGTCGAAGGCGGACTGAAGGAAAAGAAAGGTTTTGGCAGCGGGTATGCCGTACAGCCGAACCGTTACGAGGCCATAAAGCTCGGTATAGACCTTGCCAGGCCCGGTGATATTGTTATTATAGCCGGTAAGGGGCATGAAAGCTGCCAGGTCTTCAGCGACTACACGATCAGTTTTAATGACCGCGAAGTAGCATCGGAAATAATTGGGCGACGGCTTCTAAAGAAAAAGGAGAATAATGATGCTTTTCACGGTGGACGAGGTTTTGGAGGTAACCGCAGGAACCCTGTGGCTGGGGGATAGGGGCCGCTTTTTCGGGGGAGCTGCCATCGACTCTCGCGAGATTAGAGGCGGCGAGCTTTTTTTCCCTGTACAGGGGGAAAACGAAAACGGCCATATTTACATAACGGACGCTATTAAAAGAGGGGCTGCCGGTTCCCTTATAGAATGGAGTTACACGGACCGGTATTCCCGTGACCTGTTTCCGCAGGACGGGGTTATTATTGCCGTCGATGACAGCCTCACCTCCATGCATAAGCTCGCCTTTTACCACCGCGGTAAGCACAGCATTCCCCTGGTGGCCGTAACCGGCAGCAACGGCAAAACAACGACAAAAGACTTTATTGCTTCTGTCCTCTCAGCCGGATGCCGGGTGCTCAAAACAGAAGGAAACCTCAACAACCACCTCGGTCTTCCCTTGATGCTCTTTAGATTGAGCGGGGAACACGATACTGCAGTCCTGGAGCTGGGTATGAGCGGCCCCGGAGAGATTGCCCTTCTCACTTCCCTCTGCAGGCCTTCCCTGGGAGTTATTACTAATATCGGCGAAGCGCACATGGAGCTGCTCGGAAGCAGGGAAAACATAGCGCGGGCCAAGGGGGAACTCCTGGAGACGATGAGCCCAGGGGGCGTGGCTTTATTAAATGGCGATGACCCTTTTCTACGCAGCCTGGGTGGTAAATTTGCAGGAAGGGTCGTCTATTACGGATTTGAAAAGGGAGCGCATATTCGGGCCTTGAGCTGCGGCATTGACGGTCTCGGTTACAGTTTCCAGGTAGAGCTGCCCGGCGGCAGTAATGAAACCTTCTGGATCCCAATTCCCGGCAGGCATAATGTTTACAACGCCCTTGCCGCTGTTGCCGCCGGCCTTCATTTTTCACTAAAAGTACCCCAAATTGCAGAGGGGCTGGCCGGCTGCTCTTTTTCCAGGATGAGGATGGAAAGGACGCTGCTCAAGGGAGGGTTTTGGGTAATAAACGATGCTTATAATGCCAATCCTACCTCCATGAAGTTTGCCCTGCAGTCTTTAGTGGAATGGGCCGGTGACAGTGTTAAGATAGCCGTCCTCGGAGACATGCTTGAGCTCGGCCCTGTAGCGGAAGAAGGGCACCGGGCCGTGGGTAGGTACCTGGCCGAATTAAAAATCGACTACCTTATAACTGTAGGTGAGCTGGCTGCCAAAATAGCCATGGAAGCGGGGGAGGCGGGAATGCCCCGCAGCTGTATATTCGAAGCGGCAGACCATGACGAAGCCTTTAAGCGCCTGCAGCTCCTGCATCTGCCGGGTTCTTTCGTTCTGGTGAAGGGTTCCCGGGGGATGTGCATGGAAAGGGTCGTGGAGAAGTTACTGGACTACTATGACAGCTGAGGGAAAAGGGGGGCTGCCCTTGTCTTTACCGGTTTATACGGCGACAATCCTGTCCTTTATTATAAGTATGATCCTCTGTCCTTTTTATATCCGCCTCAGCAGGCGCCATCGTTTCGGGCAGCAGATCAGGGAAGATGGGCCCCAGAGGCATTTCCAGAAGGCCGGTACACCTACAATGGGAGGCATAGTCTTCATATTTTCCTTTTTCCTGGTTACACTGTTGTTTGCCCCGCTTACTCCGCTGCTTATACTGGCCCTTTTCATCTGCTTTATAAGCGGGCTGATCGGGTTTCTGGATGATTACCGCAAGGTTGCCCGCCAGCGCTCGCTGGGCTTGAAAGCCAGGCAGAAGTTCCTGGCCCAGTTCATCATGTCTGTCGTGTTTTACCTTGTCCTGTGGAACTACAATCATCCCACGGCAGTTGATATCCCCTTTACGGGCCTGGATGTCGATTTTGGCTACCTGTACCCGGTGCTTATTTTTTTTATGATTTCGGGCACCTCCAATGCCGTTAACCTTACCGATGGGATTGACGGGCTGGCCGGTGGAGCGGCTATTTTGGCCCTGTTTGCATTTTTGTTTCTTGCCTCCATGCAGGGGCTGGAGGAGCTGGTTTATTTCTGCGGTGCGCTTATAGGGGCCTGTTTCGGCTTCCTGGTATACAACCTGCACCCGGCACGCGT
>PWRZ01000021.1 GCA_003563385.1 Syntrophomonadaceae bacterium | reverse complement strand
TCCAATGCCCTGGTCACCACAGCGCTCAGTGTCTGACCTTGAGCAGCGGCAACGACCCGAATTCGTGCCGCCACACCTCGCGGCACCTTGACCGTAAACACCACCTTCTGCTCCGGAACGTCCAACGGCTGGGACCGTCGTGATGCCTCTCGAACATAGCGCCATCCCTGGCGCTCCGAGACACTATGTTGACGAGCGAGTTCCCGCGCCACATCTCCCGGCATCGTTTCTGCTTCTGCCAATAGATCCATGGCCTGATTGACGCGACGTGCGTATTCCCTGTTGTGGGCTCGTTCGAAGTTCATGACATAACTGTACTACCCTCACTGTCAACATGTCAATCTTCGGTATCGCTGACATCTCAGAGTAAGGCTCCTGTCAAACTCGAAGTTATCTATTGCGTTGGTGGAGTCATCACTCCGCCCTGTGGGGTTCCTTGATCGGTGGATTCCAGTTGCCCATCAGTCATGACACCAGCCCACAGCCACGCCTTCAACAGCTTCAGCATCCGTCTGTCAGAGATGCGTAACTGAAGCAGTAACATCAACTTGTCATGGTTGATGTTATCAAAATACGATTTGATGTCCGCATCCACCACGTGATTCGATCCTGAGTTGACTGTCTTGCGGACATCCTCAAGGGCATCATGAGCCGATCGCTGAGGTCGGAATCCATAAGAGAACTCCTGAAAGTCCGCCTCGAAAAGTGGCTCAATCACCCGCTTGGCTGCTGCCTGGACGATTCGATCTTTGACTGTCGGTATACCCAGAGGTCGCTGCCTGCCGTCGCCTTTAGGAATCATCACCCGCACCACCGGTCGAGGGCGATACTTCTCCTCCTTCAGCTCCCAGTAAATCTCTTTCAGCATGCGTCGGACACCATGAGATTCAACCTCTTCTATGGACTGCCCATCAATGCCCGCCGCACCTCTGTTACGCCTGACGTCGACCCATGCCTGTGCCAGCACATCGGGACGATACACCTTGTCATACAAGGCGTGGAACCTTCGTGTGGACGACCGCTTGGCGGCCCGGTACAGTGTCCTCTGGAGTTCTCGCACACCGCGATATCGGGTGTCGTTAGCCCTATGGGCATTCACCAGTGCTTCCCCCTTTCAGACACGCCTTCGCTTCTTCGGGTCCTTCCCTCAGGTCGAGTTATATTGTCTCGACCCTGCAAGCGGTATTATTACCCGATCCGACTCCCTCTCCCCGAACTGCCATTTCGTGGGCCTCACTTATAGGCAGTCCTGTTCTGGGGAGGAGGGCCTCCCTAGTTCCCTCAGCAACATTCTCTCCATCCCACGTCCCTTACGCCGGAGGCTCCTTCCGTGGTGCTGTCCAGGCTCTTCCCACGTTCCATGGCCTTCACCAATCCATGCGCGGTTCGGCTGCCTCTGGTTCCCTTGCGGGTTGCGTTACGACGCGGCAGACTTCGCTTTATGCTGCGGGCTGGAGAGTCGTCAGTTCCGTGCTCCTGCATGTGTCTTTCACCACCTACAGACGGTTGACTTCAGAGCGTCCTGGTACTTACCCTGACCGGACTTTCACCGGCTTGCTGCTGAGAGCTTCGCTAGGCACACCATGGATCCGGCAAGTGAGGGTGGTCAAATCCTCTCGAAGGCAGGCTGGGCGGGGCATCGTGGCGGTTGTGTTGCGGAAAAAATAATGGCAGGAAAGGAGGGCTCCTTGATACACACAGCGAAGTGTGTATTATCGACCAATGCCGAGCAATCGGCAGGAAGGAGCCCTCAAGATGATAGTAACAGAAGAACAGAAGCTCACACAAGTCGAATTGGCAGAAGTTTTCCCTTCCTCGGAAATCGAAACGAATAAGAAAGCGCTGGAAAGACATCTTCGCGATGTCGATTTCCAGTTCCGTTTCGATAATCGTAACACCACCGCTTTCGGCAGTTTTGCTCTGGTGGAGGCCTTCAAACGGGCGGTGAGGTTCCGCGAGATAATCGGCGAGGAGTTTCACAAGCCCAAGGGGACGAACAGTGTGTATTCTTCCGTGGACCTGTTGGAGTTTCTGGTGGATGCCAACATCCTCGGGGCATCCCGGTTCACCCACAGCGAGATGCTGCGAAGGGATCCCGGATATCACAAGGTCCGGGGCATAGACCGCTTCCCCGATGAGCGCACCTTCCGCCGAATGATCTACGAACTCACCCCGGTGCATGTGCAGGAGCTTTTGGGAATTAACCGGCGGATTTTGCAGGCCAAGTCCCGCACGGAGGAGTCGCGGTATGTCTGGCTGGATATCGACGATACGACCATCACCGTGTTCGGTAAGCAGAGCGAGGGATACGTGGGGTACAATCCCCGGTATCGTGGTCGTCCTTCCTACAACAGCAGGGTGGCTTTTGTGGGGTATTCAGATGAGATCGTCCACCAGGATCTGTTCTCCGGTTACGTACGGGGAACGAAGGGATTCGAGGAGTATTTCATCGACTGCGAGCACGCCCTGCCCCACAATTGGGTGATACGGGGAGTGCGAAGCGATGCGGGCTTTTCTTCCGATGACACGTTTTCATTTTTGGAGGATCGGGAACTCCTGTACGCCTGCAAGGTCAAAAAGACTCAGCGCCTGCAAAGATGTATCGAATATCTGGACCGCATGAATATGTGGCAAAGGCTTGATGAGGATCACCACGTGGCCGAACTACGCATTCCCCTTCACAGCTGGGAGAAGGACCGGCGATTTGTGTTTATCCGACAAGTGTACGATCGCCAGACGGGTCAGAAGATAGTGCGAGGCCTGAAACATCAGGTCATCTGCACCAACCTGGAGGATTCTCCGGAGAAGGTCTGGCACTTTTATAATCAACGATGTACGGTGGAGAACCGTATTGACGAGCTCAAGGACGGGTTCGCTATGGATCAGCAGAGCCAGCGCACCCTGGCGCAGAACCGGGCCTACGCCCTGATCAAGGTCATCGCCTACAACCTGCTCAACTGGATGAAAGCGACCATCATGCCCGAGGAGGTCAAAACCTACCGGGCGAAGACTCTGCGCAGAAAGATCTTCTGCGTACCCGGTAACGTGGTGGTCTCTGGCAGATACATCCGGCTAGCGGCCAATCGATGGCTGGAGTCGGTAGTCCTTCGCATCAAACAGAAGCTCGACGCCTTTTTGTACATCATTGCCGCCCATCTGTGGCCACAAGGAGCCTGAGATCCACAGAATCAATCAAGTGAAAACTCCTCCCTTGGGTTCCCTGTGCTCAAAAACCACCCTGAATAACCATATTATGGCATGACAGCACCCGACAGTACACCGTAAGCCACGAATCTATCCGTGAAGATCCGATCAAAAGGGAAAACTGTTGCGAAAATCAGCACGACCCAGCGGCACGCGCGCTACTTGCCGGATCCATGTTCAATGTTACTAGAAGCACCGGTGGACACAATCATTGGTGCAACCAGTATATGTATGGGTTGCTCGTTTATTACGAGGAAGACCAGACGGTTCATGGTTTTGCAGCTGAGCGATG
>PWRZ01000083.1 GCA_003563385.1 Syntrophomonadaceae bacterium | reverse complement strand
CCTCGGGGTCCGGCAGGTTCGGTATATGTAGGAGTATCTCCTCCAGGCGCGCTTCAATTTCCTTAAGCTCTCCATCGAGCTCCTTGATGCGCTCGTTGACCTGGCGCACCTTTTCCATGAGCTCCGCCGCATCGTCCCCCTCTTTCTTGAGGCGGCCGATCTCCTTGGAGGCGGTGTTGCGCTCGTGTTTCAAGCTTTCCACATCCTGGAGAAGCTCCCTTCTTTTCCCGTCCAGGCCAAGAAAGTCATCCAGGGGAGCCGTTTCTCCCTTGGCCTCTACGGCCTCGCGGACCCTCTCCGTGTTCTGGCGAACAAAGCGTATATCGAGCATTTTTCTGTTCCTCCCTGTAGTTTCCCTGTAGTTGTTTTCACCTGCTGCATTGGTGGCTGTACCGGCAACACGCCTACATTTCGCTGGGAGCTTCTATACCCAGAAGCTCCAGCCCGTTCCACAGGACGATGCGCACGCCCTCCACCAGCAGCAGGCGGGCTCTTTTCAGTTCTTCCGGCGCTGAAAGGACGGGACAGCTGTGGTAAAACTTGTTGAACTCCCGGGCCGTTTCCACCAGGTAGCGGGCCAGGTAAGAAGGCCGGCAGTCCTCAACTGAGCGGCTGATATGCTCCTGGAAACGGGAAAGCGTTATTATGAGCTGCTGCTCCTCAGGGGCGGTCAGCAGTTCGGCCCCGGTAAAGCCTGCCCCTTTAAAGTCTTTCTTGATAATATCCTCAATAACTTTTACACCGGAGTCCTCTTCCAAAGCGTCCCCGCTCTCCCCGGCGGCAGCCCTGCGCAGGATGCTGCAGATGCGCGCGTGCGAATACTGCACGTACGGGGCCGTTTCCCCGGAGAAATCAAGCACCTTGTCCCAGTCGAACTCTATATCCTTGACGCGGTCGTTAACGAGGTCTCCGAATATAACGGCGCCGTGCCCGACCATCCTGGCAGCCTTTTCCTTATCCTGCAGGGTGGGGTTCTTCTCCCTGATAATATCGAGGGCCAGCTCCACGGCCCTGTTGAGGACCTCTTCCAGGAAGATTACCCTGCCCTCGCGGGTGGACATCCTGCCGTCCTTGAAATGTATCAGGCCGAAGGAGACGTGCACGCATCTTTGAGCCCACGGAAAGCCCATCAGCTCGATAATCTTGAAAAGCTGCTGAAAATGGAGAGTCTGCTCTGAGCCGACCACGTAGAGCTGCCTGTCAAAGCGGTACTGCTCATAGCGGTGGATGGCCGCGGCCAGGTCCCTGGTAATATAGAGGGCGCCGCCGTCTTTTTTACGCAGCAGGCAGGGCGGCAGCCCGTGCCGCTCCAGGTCTGCAACCAGCGCCCCCTTACTTTCCCTGGCCAGCCCTTTTGAGCGCGCCAGCTCAATCGTCTTGTCGAGCAAATTGTTGTAATAGCTCTCCCCGCGGTAAGAATCGAAGTGCACCCCGAGCATATCGTAGAGGCGCTTGAACTCCTTCAGGCTTAAGCTGTGGAAGCGCGCCCACAGCTCCACCGCCTCCGGGTCTCCCGTCTCCAGTTTCCTGAACCAGGTGCGGGCCTCCTCCTCGAGCTGGCTGTCCTTTTCGGCCTCGCTGTGGAAAGCAACATAAAGGTCGTAAAGATACTGGACGGGGTCCTCTTCCAGCAGGGCGGCATCGCCAAAACGGCGGTATGCGACAATGAGCTTGCCAAACTGCGTCCCCCAGTCCCCGAGGTGGTTAATGCCCACCACCCGGTAGCCGCAGGCCCCGTAGAGGCGGTAAAGAGCATTGCCGATAACGGTGGAGCGCAGGTGCCCGATACCAAAAGGTTTGGCAATGTTGGGGGCCGAGTAATCAATGACCACGGTGCGCCCCCTGCCTTCATCACTGCTGCCGAACTGCCGGCCATCCCTAACAATTTCCGGCAGCAGGTTGGCAGCCAGGTACGGTCGGCAGAGGAAAAAATTAAGATAGGCGCCGGCAGCGGCAGCCCTTTCCAGGAACGGGACCGGCTCAACCGCCGCCGCCAGCTCGGCTGCTATGGCGGTCGGCGCTTTTTTCCAGGAACGGGCCAGCACGTAGCACGGAAAAGCATAATCGCCGAGCTGCGGAGAAGGAGGTATCTCCAGGTGCTTTTCCATTACCCCGGGGTCCATGCCCGTAAGGGGGGCCAGAAGCAAAGTGATCTCCTTTTTGATATTCAGCAAGCGTGCATCACTATCCTTTGAAGCTTCTTGAAGCTTCTTATTTAGCAACTTATCGCTTATTTTATCGCAAATAGCCCTGAAAAACAAATATAAAAGTTTGATACCGTTTACTGGGGATTGATGCCCTCCGGCGGAGGGCTGCCTGTTTTTTCGTATGTAGCGCCTGTCGGCGACATTTTACTGGGGATTGATGTAGAAGGGGCGCTTTAGCTCCCGGTTCAGGGGTAAATAGCCGGGAGGCTGCCATGGTTTCCCCTCCACCAGGAATACAAGGCGGTCGGGGGGCAGGTTGTCGGCAAGGGTAAGCAGGAGCGAATCGACAAACAGCTGGGCCAGGGCCATGCTTTCGGCGTCTCCATTAACGGGGAAAAGGTTTTTAAAGCAGGAAGACCAGTCCATGATTATCTCATCCCTGAGCACACGTATCTTGTACAGCTCGGGAACATCGGACAGGTAAAAGCGGCTGCTGGCCAGGACGGTGGCGACAAGCTCTTCCGGGGCCCCTCTTTTGTCTCCGGGCACCTCCCGGGGGAGAAGGTAGTAACGCTCCCCGGAGCGGTACGGCAGGTACATCATGGTCGGGGTGGAAGCGGGCCTCTGCGGGGGAAAAACCCTGTCGATGAGCAGGCCTTCACTCCCAAAAGTGCGCGCCTGCTCTCCTTCGATCAAAAAGCGCACTCCCCTCACATAGGGGAACTGTGAAGCGGTTAACACCAGCGAGTCGATAATGCCGCTTGCCTGGGTCGAGCCTCCCAGCCGGTCCAGCTCTTCGGGAAGGTCCATATAGGCAGTGCCTTCCTTCAGGGCCACCTTTATTTCGGCATCCTTGGGGATTGTGCGCGAAAGGCCGCTTAAACGCGGCGGTCCTTTAATAAGCTCATTAACCGCCGCCTGCAGGACTGCGGAGGGGGTCGGGATGAGGCGGTTAACCGGTATCAGCCGGGCAGCGCCCTCGTCGAAAAAGTAGAGGGTGATAAAAATCTCGTCCGCGGACTTGTCGAAAACTACCGGCCTGTAGATGACCTGGCCCTGGTCGTTCTCCCCGCCTTCTTCAACAGAAGGCCTGGAGATCCCGGGCAGGGGAATGCCCAGTATGAAGACAGTGCCGTCGCTCCCGGCCAGGGCCAGGCTGCGCCCGCTACCGGAAAGGGCCATCTTCTCGATACGGCTGGCCATTTCCACTTCCTGCAGCACTTTGCCTTCTATATCGATAACCATTACATTGGTAAAGTCCTCGCTGTACTCCTGCCAGGAGGAAACAACGGTCCTTTCGCCGAAACGGGATACCTGCAACAGCGCTCCACCCGGTATTCTTTTTTCCCACAGAAGCGTGCTGTCCCGGTGGTAGACGAAAATATTGCTGCCCGCACCCCTGAAGCTGCTGTAGGCAAAAACACGTTCACCGCTTTCGGTCAGATCCAACCAGCTTATTTCCGTTTCCATGGACCGTTCCCACAGCAGGGCAGGCTCATGGCCCCCTTTCAAGCTGTAAAAAAGCAGCCGGCCGTCGCAAAAAAGAGCCGCAAAATCTCCGCTGCCGCAAAAGGAGGCCAGGGAAGCCTTCTTATCCCAGGCCACCTCTCCATCGACAAGGGCTACGAGCCTGTTTCCATCGTCTTCTTTTTGCAGGTAGTAGAACTTCTCTTCCGAAAACAGGAACGCTTCCACGATCGGGGAGGTCTCTTTTTGCCAGAGCAGCTCTCCGCGCTGGTCAAACAGGTAAAGCAGGTGCTGCCTTTCTTTTTCAGCCCTTCCTTCCGCGTCCTCTTCTTCTTTTTGCACCGACAGGAGCAGGTACTCTCCTCCCTGTGAAAGGGTTAAATAATCTATGCTGCCGCCAAACTGTTCTTCCCAGAGAATATGCCCGTCACGCTGCAGAAAATATACCTTCCCCTTTTCCGTCCCCACCGCCGAGTAGCGCCCGTCCTCCGTCAGGGCGGCATTGATAGGAAGGCCTTCGAAGTGCATTTCCCACAGCAGGCGGCCCTCCTCGTCGAGCATATTGACAGCACGCGTATCGGTGCTGAACAGTATATTGTTACCCGGGCTGGATATGGAGAGGGAATATATATTCTTTTCCGGGTTGACCACGGCATAGCGGCCTTTCATAAACAGCTCGCCGCTTAATATATCATCCCGGTCCGCTACCAGGGGCTCTACCGGGGGCTCCTGGGACTGGTCCAGAGGGGGAGCGCCGCAGGAAGAAATCAGGAGACTGCCTAAAAGAAGCAGCAGCAGCGCCCACCTGCCCGGGGTCTTAACAGCACGGCATACTGAAAAGAAAGCTGAAGAAGCGCTCTCCCGGAACGACCGTTTCCCGGCCGCTCCTTTTTCCCCCCTGGCCTGCAGCATCATTTTTGGAAAAAGCATCTTTGCCCCCCCCTTAACAGACTTATCTCGGGTCAACGGTTAAAAACCCGGTTTTGACGCCATCCACTGGTTTCGATATCTCGTTCTGTCCTGCCTTTTCCTTAACGCTCACTACCATGGCTTTTGACCACAGCAGCTTATGGTGGTTTGAAGCCTCTACCTGTATAGCGGCTCCGAAGGACCTTCCTTCATCTTCGATTCAGCTTCCTTGGCACACAGAGGCCTGCCCTCATCTCTTGCGCAGCGCCACACCTGTAATTCTATCAAAAGTATGCTCGTAGCACACAACCTTTTCCGCAGCTCCGCTCTACGGTTCCCCGATACTGGCTATGTCCAGGTTGGGGTACTAAGCCCCGGGCCTTCCCTCCAGCGGCAGGGTAAGATAAAAAGTGCTTCCTTCGCCTTCGCGGCTTTCTACGGCGATCTTCCCGCCGTACAGTTCGACGATTTCTTTGCAGATAGCCAGCCCCAGCCCGGTGCCGCCCATTTCGCGCGAGCGGGCCTTGTCAACGCGGTAAAAGCGCTCGAAAAGGTGCGGGAGAGCTTCCTCCGGTATCCCGCAGCCTGTATCCTGGACCGCTATGCAGACCTCATTGTTGCTGTATTTGGCGCTGAACTTCAGCCATCCCCCGGAAGGGGTAAACTTTATGGCATTGTCCAGGAGGTTGAAAAGCACCCTTTTTAAAGCTTCCGGGGACAGGTTAAGGCTGGGCAGGTTATCGGCAATATCCGTAAAAAAGCTCAACCCCTTGCGCTCCGCACGGGGTACGACTACCTCCAAAACATCGTTCAAGACTTCATTCAAGGAGAAAAGCTCTCTTTTATCGGCAACCTCCTGCCTGCGGGTAAGATCGAGCAGGTCCTCGACCAGGTAAATGAGCCGCTGGGTCTCCTGGTTTATATCCTGCAGGAACTCTTTTTGCTCCTCCGGCCCCATGTCGTAATTCTGCAGGGACTGCAGGCAGACGTGGATGGAAGTAAGCGGCGTGCGCAGCTCGTGAGAAACATCGGCCACGAAGCGAGTCAGGCGCTGGTTCATCTCTTTTACCTTCGCCGCCATGATGTTAAACTGCTGGGCCAGCTGGCCAATTTCGTCACCGGATGTGGCCGGTATGTTCTGGTCCAGGTTCCCCTCCGCCATGCGGCGGGCCGCCTGGGTGAGCTCCTTGATCGGCTTTGTGAGATGGTGCGAAAATATGATGCTCAGGCCGCCGGCCAGCAGCACGGCCACCACCGTGGACAGGACCAGGAAGCGAAATATCGCCCCCAGTGTTTCATATACGGTATTTAAAGAAGCGGACAGAAAGACCGCCCCCAGAGGGTCGCCGCCTTCCGCTATGGGCACTGCTACCTGCATGACCCATTGTTCGGAGAGGTGGCTGTACTGGGTGCTGCGCCCGATCTCTCCCTGCAGCGCGCCCTCCACTTCCGGCCGATCCATTTTGGTGCCCAGCAGCCCCCCCAGGTGCACGGAGTCACCAACTACGAGCATATGCCGGTTGACAATAACAACGCGGGCGTTTATCTGGCGGCTGAAATTCTCGGCCACTCCGCTCAACATGACCGCATCGGCGCCGTCCTGCATGTAGCCGGCCATGAGATCGGCAGCAAGCCTGCCGGTCCGCTCCAGGTTCTCCTCCTCGGAAGCGAGGTAATACTGTTCCAGCATGTTCAGCAGGACCAGCCCTGTTACGACCATCACTGTTACGATGAGCAGAAGGTAAGTTATCGTGAGCCTGAGGCGAATACTTTTCAACATTAACCGGGTGACTACCCCTCCCTGAATTTGTAACCGGTGCCCCACACGGTCAGAATTAGCCTGGGCTCGGCCGGGTTCTCTTCTATTTTTTCGCGCAGGTGCCGTATGTGCACATCCACCGTGCGGGCATCCCCGCAGTAATTATACCCCCACACCTGCTCCAAAAGCTGCTCCCGGGAGTAAACCCTTCCCGGGTTTGAAGCCAAAAAGCTGAGCAGGGCATATTCACGGGAAGTGAGCAGGACGACGCGCTCCCCCACTGTTACCTTGTGCCTGGCAAAGTCTATCTGCAGGTCCCCGTAGCGCAGGATTTTTTTAGCGGGACCGGCGTGCTGCCCGGTGCGGCGGAGAATGGCCTTGATGCGTGCCAGAAGCTCCCTGGTATTAAAAGGTTTGGTAATATAATCGTCTGCCCCCAGTTCCAGGCCCAGTATCTTGTCAATGTCCTCGCTGCGGGCGGTAAGCATGATAATGGGGATGTCTGAGCCACGGCGGATGCTGCGGCAGACCTCGAAGCCGTCCATCCTGGGCAGCATCAGGTCAAGGACAACCAGGTCCGGCTCCTCGTTTTTAATGGCTCTGACAGCCTCCTCACCGTCATAGGCTACATCTACCTGGAAACCTTCTTTTTCGAGGCTGAACTTGAGCGCCTTGGCCAGTGTTTTTTCGTCTTCGACGAGAAGAATTTTTTCATGCATGAAGTTTAGCTTCCCTTCCGCTGCAGCTCCCGGTAAAGGCTCATTACCTGCTGCATATCTTCCCAGACGGGGCGCTTCTTGCGGGGGTCTCTCAAAAGGGCCGCGGGGTGAAAAGTGGGCATAACCATCCGCCGCCCCCACCTGTGCCACTGCCCGCGCTCCCTGGTAATGGAAATACCGGGGCTGACCAGGACCCTCGCCGCCACCGCACCCAGGCACACCACGATGGGAGGATCTATCAGCTCCAGCTGCTTCTCCAGAAGCGGGTAACAGGCCTCCATCTCCTCCTTCAGCGGGGCACGATTGCCCCGGGGGCGGCATTTGACTATATTGGCTATGTAAACATCCTCCCTTTTCAGTCCGGCGGCATTTATGATACGGTCAAGAAGCTGCCCGGCGGGCCCGACAAAAGGGCGCCCCAGCCTGTCCTCCTCGGCGCCGGGACCTTCCCCCACAAAGACGATCTCCGCCTGCGGGCTGCCCTCGCCGAAGACCACCCCGCACGCTCCCTCCCGCAACGGGCAGCGCTGGCATTGAAGGCAATATTCCCGCCACTGCTCCAGGGTGGCTACGCGGGCCGCCTCTGCAAGGGGTGAGCTGTCAGGCACCTTTTCCCGGTCTTTCTTCCCGTCTTCCTTTTCCTGTTCCCCTCCTCCTTTATCCCCCAGGTAATGGAAAAGGTCAAACTGCTCGCCCACACCGTTCACCTCTCTTCAGGCAATGCCGAAAAATGAAAGAAAGAATGAAAGAAAGGGGGACCCTTTCTTTGCACTAAATTTGCTTTATTTTTATGGCTGCCGGGCTGCTTTCGGTGCGGACCCCAGCAGGGCCATTTCCAGGAAGTAGCGGTGCAGCCGCAGGTCGTCAGTCAGCTCCGGGTGGAACGACGTTGCCAGGCAGTTTCTTTCGCGCGCAGCAACAACTATGCCGTTGATGCGGGCCAGGACTTGGGCCTCCCCAAAAACAGAAGTTACCACCGGGGCCCTGATAAAACCCCCGCAAAAAGGTTCCCCGCCGAGGACGGGTATATCCAGGTCGGCCTCAAAGCTCTCGCGCTGGCGTCCGAAAGCATTGCGCCTGGCGGTAATGGAAAGCAGCGCCAAAACAGGCTGCTGTCCCTCCACTTCACGGGCCATCATCACAAGGCCGGCACACGTGCCGAAGAGCGGCTTTCCGGCTTCCACCAGGTGGTATATACCTTCCATGAAACCGTAAAGCCGGCCCAGCCTGCTTATGGTGGTACTCTCCCCGCCGGGGATTATCAGCCCGTCAACTTCAGCCAGGGCGGACGGTTTACGCACCGCCAGGGCCCCGGCCCCGCAGCTTTCAAGCGACTGCAGGTGTTCGGCAACAGCTCCCTGTATGGCGAGGCCCCCTATTTTGAGGTGTTTATAGCGGTCGTCTGCCGCTACAGCACCGCTGTTTTTTACTTCATACCAGGCCATCTTTTTTTAACTGCTCCTTTACACGCCCCGCGCCTGCATGCGCTCCGCCGGGGCCAGCAGGGTGATGTCGATCCCGGGCATGGCCTCGCCGAGCCCACGCGAAACGGTGGCCAGCAACTCGGGATCGTCATAATGCATGGTCGCCTCCACGATGGCGCGAGCCCTTTTCTGCGGGTCGCGGGACTTGAAGATGCCTGAGCCGACGAAAATGCCGTCAGCACCAAGCTGCATCATCAGGGCGGCATCGGCAGGCGTAGCCACACCACCGGCGGCAAAGTTGACCACCGGCAGCCTGCCCAGCTTCTTAACCTCCCGCAGAAGCTCATAGGGGGCGGCAAGCTCCTTGGCCAGCGTCATCAGCTCCTCGTCCGGAGAAGTAACGGCACGGCGCAGCTGCTCCATGACCCGGCGCATGTGCCGCACCGCCTCTACTATGTTACCGGTGCCGGGCTCACCCTTGGTGCGGACCATGGCCGCACCCTCTCCAATGCGGCGCAGGGCCTCGCCGAGGTCCCGGGCACCGCAAACAAAGGGCACCGTAAAGGTATGCTTGTCGATATGATACTGCTCGTCGGCAGGAGTTAAAACCTCGCTCTCGTCTATATAGTCAACACTCAGCGCCTGCAGTACCTGCGCCTCCGCAAAATGCCCGATGCGGCACTTGGCCATCACCGGGATGGTAACGGCCTCCATTATGGCGGTGATGGCCTCCGGGCCGGCCATGCGCGCCACCCCGCCGCTGGCCCGTATATCGGAAGGCACTTTCTCCAGGGCCATCACGGCAACTGCCCCGGCAGCCTCCGCTATCTTGGCCTGCTCCGGATCGGTGACATCCATGATCACCCCGCCTCTTTGCATCTCGGCCATACCTTTTTTTACCCTGAATGTACCTCTCTCTACCATCACTTCATCCTCCTGTCATCTGCCTTCACAGGTGCTTGTAAACAGCTCAGTAGATATTATTTTACTACATATGTAGTCTTTCGACAACAAGCAAGTGTCCAGTACTAGGGCTGGTAAGTCGTAAGAAGCGACTTCTTATTCTCGAAGCGCTGCAGGGCGATGTCGATAAGCCTGTCGATCAGCTCGGGGTAGGGGATTCCGCTGGCCTCGAAAAGCTTGGGGTACATGCTGATACTGGTAAAACCTGGTATGGTATTGATTTCATTAACATATATTACCCGGCCCTCTTCCTGGTAAAAAAAGTCTATTCTCCCCAGCCCGCTGCACTCCACTGCCTGAAAAGCCTGCACGGCAAGCTCCTTAAACCTGTCGGCAACCTCCCGCTCCAGGGAGGCCGGTATAATAAGCTCGGAGCGCTCGTCAATATACTTGGCCTGGTAATCGTAAAACTCGTTGCACGGCACTACCTCCCCGGGGACAGAGGAGATCGGCTCCTCGTGGCCGAGGACGCTGCATTCGATTTCGCGCCCCGCTATAAAGGCCTCTACCACAAATTTGTGGTCATAGCGCAGGGCAATGTCCACCGCCCGGGAAAGCTCCTCCCGGCTGGAGGCCTTGCTTACGCCCACGCTGGAGCCCAGGTTGGCCGGCTTTACAAAACAGGGATAGCCCAGCTTATCCTCAATTTGATCCATAATGGAATCCTTTTCCCGGATCCACCGGGAAGCCTTGAAGTAGAGGAAGTCCCCCACCGGAAGCCCGCAGTGCTGGAAAAGGATTTTCATGACCACTTTATCCATGCCCACAGAGGAGGAGAGCACCCCCGCCCCGACGTACGGCAGCCCGGCCAGCTCCAGGAGGCCCTGGACGGTGCCGTCTTCACCGTAAGGCCCGTGCAGCACTGGGAAAACAACATCCAGGGGAATGAACTCTTTTACCGGACCCCCGGTGGGCTGCTCCAGGAGCAGTATCCCCCCGGTCGAGGGGTCGGTTACCATTACGGCGTAAAAGCAGTCACCCGGTATCTCCTTTCTTTGCAGGGCGGCCATGGGGTCACCTCCGGCCAGCCACTGGCCCTCTTCCGTAATACCGACAGGGATGATCTCGTACTTCTGCGGGGACATGGCCTCCATTACCGAAGCGGCGGAACGCAGCGAAACGGCGTGCTCACCGGAGCGCCCCCCGAAAAGAACGCCAACCCTCAGCTTTTTCATCAAAATATCAGCTCCTTTAGAGGCTTTAAAGGCGCGCCGCTGGCGCGCGGCTAGGCCGGCAGGAGCGCCCCTTCAGGGCGGCTCTGGGCCCGGCTTAAAAAACGGGTGTATTCCCCTTTACTGCAGCGGCGGCGGACTGCCTGCAGCCGGCCTTTTAACTGTTTTCCTTTTCCTTTTTGGCGGCAGCAATTATCTTTTCGCTCTCATGGTGAGGCACTTCTTCATAGTGGGAGAACTTCATGGTGAAGAAGCCCCTGCCCTGGGTCATAGAGCGCAGGTCTATGGCGTAGGTGAACATTTCCGCCAGGGGCACCTGTGCCTTTATGGTCTGCAGCCCCTGTCCCGGGACCATTCCCTGGATGCGCCCCCTGCGGCTGTTCAGGTCGCCCATGATATCTCCCATGAAGTTCTCGGGCACGGTAACCTCCACGTCCATGATCGGCTCCAACAGGACCGGCTCGGCCTGATCCATGGCCCCCCGAAAGGCCATGGCAGCGGCAATCTTAAAGGCCATCTCCGAGGAGTCGACGGTGTGGAAAGAGCCGTCATAGAGCGTGGCCTGCAGGTCCACCACCGGGTAGCCGGCCAGGCAGCCTTCCTGCAGGACCTCGACGATCCCTTTTTCCACGGCCGGTATATACTGGCGGGGGACAACGCCACCGACGATTTTGTCCTCGAATACAAAGCCCTCCCCGCAGTTGAGGGGGGTAAGTGAAATGAACACATGGCCGTACTGTCCGCGGCCGCCGCTCTGTTTCTTATACTTCCCTTCCTTGCTGAAGGGCTTCTTAATAGTCTCCCTGTAGGGCACCTTGGGCGTTTTCAGGTTCACTTCCACCCCAAATTTCTGGGCCAGCCGGCCCACGATAACATCCAGGTGCATGTCGCCCATCCCGGAAATGATGATCTCCTTGGTCTCCGTATTGCGCTCCACGCTGAAAGTGGGATCTTCTTCCAGGAACCTGCTCAGCCCGGCACCCACTTTTTCCTCGTCTCCCTTGGACTTCGGCTCGATGGCAAAGGAGATAACCGGCTCCGGGAAATCGATGGGCGGGTAAATAATGGGGTTGTTCTTGTCGCAGAAGGTATCGTCGGTGGTGGTGGCGGCAAGCTTTGCCACGGCACCGATGTCGCCGGCTGTTATTTCCTCTGCCTGGACCTGGTTCTTGCCGCGCATGTAAAAGAGATTGCCGATGCGCTCCATCTTGTCCTTGTTGATATTGTAAACCTGGGTATCGGGCTTCAAGGTGCCGGAGTAAACGCGGAAGAAGTTCACCCGGCCCACGTACGGGTCGGCCAGGGTTTTAAAAACCTGGGCCGAAAAAGGTTCCTGCGGGTCGGCCTTGCGGTAAGCCTCCCCGCCGTCCCCGGGAAGGGTGCCTTTTAAGGGCGGCCTATCCACCGGCGAGGGAAGGGCCCCGGCAATAAGGTCCAGTAGGGGCTGGATGCCGAGGTTTGCAGTCGCCGCACCGCACAGGACGGGGACTATTTTCCCCTCCTGGGTGCCCGCACGGAGGGCCCCGCGGATCTCTTCCTCGGTGAGGGAATCTTCCTCCAGGTATTTCTCCATCAGATCATCGTCCGCTTCCGCCGCCGCTTCGACAAGTTTTTCGCGCAGCTCTTCCGCTTTCGCGGCCAGCTCATCGGGGATATCTTCTTCCTGCATCTGAAGGCCGCTCTCATCCTGGTAAACAAGCGCTTTCATTCTAACCAGGTCTATAACGCCGCGGACATTATCCTCCTGGCCCAGGGGGAACTGCAGGGGGAACACCTTCACCCCGAAAAAGCGGCGCAGCTGTTCGAGGGTGCCGTCAAAGTCGGCATTTTCCCTGTTGATCTTGTTAATAAAGACGATGCGGGGAAGATCATTTTCATCGGCATAGCTCCAAACTTTCTCCGTCCCCACTTCAACTCCCGACACGGCGCATACAACCACAACTGCACTGTCAGCCACCCTGAGGGCGCTGCGTACTTCCCCGATAAAATCAAAGAAGCCGGGCGTGTCAAGAGCATTTATTTTTACCCCTTCCCATTCCAGGGGAGCCATGGCGGTGCTGATGGTTACCTGCCGCTTGGCCTCATCGGGGTCAAAATCAGTGGTAGTATTGCCGGCTTCCACCCTGCCCAGGCGGTTGGTCGCCCCCGAGGTGTAGAGCATCGCTTCTGCCAGTGAAGTTTTCCCGGCACCTCCGTGTGAGATCAGGGCCACGTTGCGTATTTGTTCAGTGCTGTAGCTTTTCATACTTACCCGGCTAAGGCAGGCATGCCTGCGAAAACCGGGTTCACACCTCCTTCCAAAACAACAGATTTTTAGATGCTGTGCCGTTTAAAGTAGCTGCTTACAAGTACTGTTAAAACCGCTACTTGTTCTAACTGTTATCCTAACCTGGACAAGCCAGTATCGGGGAACTGTAGAGCGAAGCTGCGGGGACGGTTCTGGCAAGACTTTACGGATAAGGGCCTATCGCCTCCCGGTAAGCCGGGCCTCATCAGGCGCCGTAATAGGCGCTGTAAATTCTACATCCGCTGAGCGGCCTGAGCGGCCGCACCGGCTTGTTCGGGACAGCGCGGGCCGCCCTTCCAGGTCCTTCCAGGAGACGCTATTTTGCGGCGGTCATGGCTCTTATTTTTTCCACCACCAGGTCGCCCATTTCGCTGGTGCCGACCTGCCTGGCCCCGGGGACCATCAGTTCCGCGCTGCGGTAGCCGTCTTCCAGCACCATCTCCACAGCATTTTCGATCACTGTAGCCGGTTTTCCTTCCCCGAATGCAAATTCCAGCATCAGGGCGGTGGAGAGAATGGCCCCCAGCGGGTTGGCCAGGTTCTGCCCGGCGATCTCGTTAACGGGCCCGTGTATGGGGCCGAACAGGGAGGTCCTGCTCCCCTCGCCCAGGGTAGCGGAGGGCAGCACGCCAACCGAGCCTACCAGTGCCCCTGAAACGACGTTGCTTAAAATATCTCCGAATATGTTGGAGGCAATGATAACGTCGAACTGGCGCGGGTTGAGGACCAGCTGCAGGGCACAGTCGTCCACGTACATAAAATTCAGCTCCATTTCGGGAAAATCCCTGTGCACGTCGCGCATCACTTTTCTCCACAGGCGCGAGCATTCCAGGACGTTAGCCTTATCCACGCAGGTAACTTTCCCGCGCCTGCTCCGGCTGATTGCAAAGGCCTGCCGGGCTACTCTTTCAATCTCAAAATCGGAATAGAGCATGGTGTCGGAGGCCTTTATCCCCCTGCCGAAAGCACCGCTTTCCTTGGGGCCGAAGTAGATGCCCGAGGTAACCTCGCGGATGAGCATCAGGTCGACGCCCTCGAGGAGCTCCTTTTTCAGGGGGGCCTTCTCCAGCATGGCCGGGAAAGGGCGCGCGCGGCGCAGGTTGGCATAGACATCCAGCTCCTTGCGCAGGGTTAACAGGGCGGACAGCGGCTTCTTGTTGAGGGGGTAATCTTCCCACTGGGGACCGCCAAAAGTACCGTGCAGGACGGCCCTGGCACTGCGGCAGGCCTGCAGGGTATCCGCCGGGAGGGGCTCGCCGGTGCTGTCCAGGGCGGCGCCTCCGGCTACTTTTTCCTGAAGCTCTATTTTCAGCCCGAAGATGCGGATGGTTTCCTGCAGCACCTTTACAGCCTCCCCGATAATTTCGGGGCCGATGCCGTCTCCGGGCAGGACTACGACCCTGTTTGCATTCACAGCTTCAGTCACCGTTTTTCACCTTCTCCCTGGTGTAGTTGATAAGCCCCCCACATCTCATTATTTCCTGCATGAAAGGAGGAAAGGCGGCGGCGGTAAAGCGGCGCCCGCCGGTGATATCTTTTATCTCGCCCCTGGCCAGGTCTATTTCCACCATGTCTCCCTCTTTCAAGCACGAGGACGCTTCTGCAGACTCCAGAATGGGAAGGCCGATATTGATGGCATTGCGGTAAAAAATGCGCGCAAAGCTCTCCGCTATCACGCAGGAAATGCCGGCCGCCTTGATGGCCAGCGGGGCGTGCTCCCTGGAGCTGCCGCAGCCGAAGTTTCTACCGGCAACGATGACGTCTCCGGCAGAGACTTTGCCGGCAAACCGGGGATCGGCGTCCTCCATGCAGTGAGCGGCCAGCTCACTGGGGTCGGTAGTATTCAGGTAGCGCGCCGGGATAATAACGTCCGTGTCTATATCGTCACCAAAAGTCCAGACCCTTCCTTTGATAACCTGCACTTCAGCTCACCTCCACAGTTTCTTCGGGGGGAGCGATGCAGCCAGCCACTGCGGAGGCAGCGGCCACCGCCGGGCCGGCCAGGTAGACTTTACTCTTAGGATGCCCCATGCGCCCGACAAAATTTCGGTTGGTGGTGGCCAGGGCCGTTTCTTCTTCGGCCAGGATGCCCATGTGGCCGCCCAGGCAGGGACCGCAGGTAGGCGTGCTCACGGCTGCCTCGGCGAGGGTAAAAATCTCCAGCAGCCCTTCGCGGAGGGCCTGCAGGTAGACAGCCTGGGTAGCGGGGATAACGATAAGGCGTACGCGCGGGTGCACCTTTTTCCCCTCCAGGAAACGGGCCGCCTGGCGCAGGTCCTCTATCCTGCCGTTGGTACAGGACCCGATCACGACCTGGTCCAGCGGGGTACCGGCCACCTCTGAAACGGGCCTCGTATTGGCCGGGCTGAAGGGGCAGGCCACCTGCGGTTCCAGCTCACTGACATCCCAGCGGTGCTCCTCCTGCACCGGGGCGCCGTCGTCGCCGGTAATAAACTGGTACGGCCTGCGGGCTCTTCCCTGCAGGTACCGCCCGGTTACCTCGTCGGGGGGGATCAGCCCCACCTTGGCACCCGCTTCGATAGCCATATTGCTGACGGTAAAGCGCCCGTCCATGTCAAGGTTTTCTATGGCAGGACCCGTAAATTCAAGGGCCGTATAGCGGGCACCGTCCACGCCGAGCTGCCCGATGGCATAAAGTATAAAGTCTTTGCCGCTCACCCAGGGGCGGGGGTGCCCTTCAAAAACTAGGCGCACCGTGGGGGGGACCTTGAACCAGATCTCGCCCGTGGCCATCACGGCGGCCAGGTCGGTGCTGCCCACACCGGTGGCAAATGCACCGAGCGCCCCGTAGGTACAGGTATGCGAATCGGCGCCGATGACCACGTCTCCCGGGAGCACAAGGCCCAGCTCCGGCAGCAGGGCGTGTTCGATGCCCATGCGCCCTACTTCGTAGTAGTGCGCGATACCGTGCTTCCGGGCAAACTGGCGCATCAGCTGTACCTGCTGGGCCGTCTTTATGTCCTTGCTCGGAGTGAAGTGGTCCGGTATAAGGGCGATACGCTCCCGGTCAAAGACGGCCTCCACCCCTATTTTGGCAAACTCCTGGATGGCTACAGGAGCAGTAATATCATTTCCCAGGGCCATATCGACCCGGGCGCTAATCAACTCCCCGGGGGCAACGCTTTTTTTAGCGGCCGCCCGGGCCAGGATCTTTTCGGCCATAGTTTGCTGCATAGCTTCCCTCCTTGGTATACGTTATAGCGTTACCGCTCAAGAGCATTTACAAAATATCTTGGTGGCATGCCACTGCGGCGGCGCTTCGAAGATCGCTTCGCCTGCGCCGTATTTCAGCGTATCTACTAATTTCTATTCTCAAAAACAGCCCTCTAACACCGCTAAAGTTGAGGCCGGCCGGGGCTTATTTTTTCAGGTCCGTATATCTCGTGTCACCTTGCTCCCTCTCAGGAGGGATACCTTCCCGGTGCTCACTATTTCCCTGATGCCGAACTCCTGCATCATCAGTATAAAAGCGTTTAGCTTGCCCTCGTCCCCCGTTACTTCCATGACCATCGATTCGGGAGAAACATCGATTACCTTGGCGCGAAAGGCGGAGACAACCTGCTGTATATCGCTGCGCTTGTTGGGCTCCGCTTTTACTTTCACCAGCATCAGCTCGCGCCCCACGGAAGGCTCCTCCATCAGGTCGCTTACCTTGATAACGTTTACCAGCTTGTTGAGCTGCTTGACGATCTGCTCCAGCGTTACAAAGTCCGCCTCAACGGTAACGGTCATGCGCGAAATACCGGGCTCAACGGTGCGTCCCACGGCGATATTCTGTATGTTGTAGCCGCGCCTGCTGAAAAGCCCCGAGACCCTGGTCAGCACCCCGGGTCTGTCTTCTACCAGGATAGCGAGTATTCTTTTCAAAAGCCTTCACCACCAATCATCTCGATTATGGAGGTATTCGGTGCCACCATCGGAAGGACGTTTTCCTCCGGGTCCACCTGGAAGTCTATGACGACAGGCCCGGGAGTGTTGAGGGCTTTCTGCACTACAGCTGTCACCTCTTCCGGGCGGACAGCGCGGTAGCCGGTTGCACCGTATGCCTCGGCCAGGCGGACGAAATCGGGGCTGCCGGCCAGCGAGGTCTGCGAGTAGCGCCCTTCGTAGAAGAATTTCTGCCACTGGCGGACCATCCCCAGGTACTGGTTGTTAATGATGGCCACTTTTACCGGCAGCTTGTAGTAGACGGCGGTAGCCAGCTCCTGGGAGTTCATCTGGAAGCTTCCGTCACCGGCAATGCAGACAACAGTGCGTTCCGGGAAAGCGGCCTGCGCCCCCAGGGCTGCCGGGAAGCCGAAGCCCATTGTCCCCAGCCCCCCCGAAGAGATAAAGGTGCGCGGTGATTTTAAATTGCAGAAGTGCGCCGCCCACATCTGGTGCTGCCCGACATCAGTAGTTACAATTACATCGTCGCCGGCGAGGCGGTAAAACTCTTCGATGACCGGCTGCGGCTTCAGGCAGCCGGGCTCCTGTTTAAAGGAGACCGGGTAGGAGGACTTCCAGGCCAGCACCCTCTCGCACCAGGCCCGCGTATCCGCCGGCTTGAAGCGCTTTAGCAGCTCTTTCAATACATACTTTACGTCGCCGACGATGGGGATATCGGCAGTGACGTTTTTACCTATCTCCGCCGGGTCTATATCGATGTGGATGACCGTAGCCCCGGGCGCAAACGAGTCCAGCTTCCCGGTCACCCGGTCGTCGAAGCGCGCCCCAATGGTAATAAGCAGGTCGGCCTCGTTAATGGCGTGGTTGGCGGCATAAGTACCGTGCATGCCCGGCATCCCCAGGAACAGCTCATAGTCGTACGGGACGCTGCCCAAGCCGGTCAGAGTGGTTGTTACGGGGATGGAAGCCCTGCGGGAAAGCTCCAGCAGCTCCTCGTGTGCTGAAGAGCTGATCACCCCGCCCCCGGAATAGATAAGCGGCCTCTGGGCTTTCTTAATTGCCGCTGCGGCCCGCACAATCTGCCCCGTGTGGCCCGTAAAAGTGGGCTTGTACCCGGCAATTTCCACCTGCTGCGGGTATTCGAACTGCCCTTCCTCGGCCTGCACATCCTTGGGCAGGTCGATCAGCACGGGGCCCTTTCTACCGCTGCCCGCTATGTGGAAGGCCTCCTTGATTATCCTGGGCAGCTCGTTTATATCTTTAACCAGGTAGTTGTGCTTGGTAATGGGCATTGTTATGCCCGTTATATCGGCCTCCTGGAAGGCATCGGTCCCGATGGCCGGACGTGCTACCTGCCCGGTGATCGCTACAATGGGAATAGAATCCATATAGGCGGTCGCTATACCGGTGATCAGGTTGGTCGCTCCGGGGCCGGAGGTGGCAATGACCACACCCGTTTTCCCGGAGGCCCTGGCATAGCCGTCGGCGGCATGCGCGGCGCCCTGCTCGTGGCGCGTTAGAATATGGCGCAGGCCTTTCTGGTAAATAGCATCGTAAAGGGTTAAAACGGCGCCGCCGGGCAGCCCGAAAACAACATCTACGTTTTCGGCCTCCAGGCCGGCCAGCACCATTTGTGCACCGGTCATTCTCATTTTACTCTTCAACCTCCTCCCGCGGTGTTTCCAGTACGGCACCTTTCCCGGCCGAAGTGACCTGCGCTGCGTAACGGTAAAGGTAGCCCTTTCCGCTCCGCCTGCGGGGCAGCTGCAGGGCTTCCCGGCGCTCGCGCCACTTCTCCTCCGCTACAAGCAGCTCCAGCCGGCGTCCGGGAATATCTATCTCGATGGTGTCACCCTCCCGGACCAGGGCCAGGGGCCCTTTTTGGATCGCTTCAGGCGAAATATGTCCCACGGCTGCCCCCCTGGTGGCCCCGGAAAATCGTCCATCGGTTATGAGGGCCACTTCCCTGTCCAGTCCCATACCGGCAACCGCCGATGTAGGGGCCAGCATCTCCCTCATCCCGGGACCGCCTTTCGGGCCCTCAAAGCGGATCACGATCACATCCCCGGGAACAATTTTGCCCTCCAGCACGGCCTCCACGGCTTCTTCTTCGCCGTCAAAAACCCTTGCCCGCAGCTTGCGGCGCTGCATTTCCGGTGCCACGGCCCCCTGCTTGACCACCGCGCCTCCCGGGGCCAGGTTGCCGAAAAGCACGGCCAGCCCGCCCTCTTCACGGTAGGGACTATCCAGGGGCCGGATCACTTCCCCGTCCGGAGCCGGTGCCGGTGTAAAGTTACCGGCGGCCGTCTTTCCCGTAACGGTAAGCGCGCTGCCGTCGAGCAGCCCCCCGGCGGAGAGCTCCTTCATGATCGACTGCACGCCGCCGGCGCGGTGCAGATCTTCGATGTGATGCGGGCCGCCCGGGCTGAGAGAGCACATCTGCGGGGTGCGGCTGCTGATGGTATTTATCTCGTCCAGGTCCCATGCTATGCCGACCTCGCCGGCGATGGCCGGCAGGTGCAGCACCGTGTTGGTGGAGCAGCCCAGGGCCATGTCCACGGCCAGGGCATTGCGGAAGGCCTGCGCGGTCATGATCACAGAAGGGCGCAGGTCTTGCCGGCACAGCTCCATGACCTTCATCCCCGCTTCCCTGGCCAGCCGCAGCCGGGCGGCATAAACCGCCGGGACCGTGCCGTTTCCGGGCAGGGCTATCCCCAGGGCCTCGGCCATGCAGTTCATGGAGTTGGCCGTAAACATGCCCGCGCAGCAGCCGCAGCCCGGGCAGGCGGACATCTCCAGCTCCACGAGCTCCTCTTCGGACATGCGCCCCGATTTAACCGCTCCCACCGCTTCAAAGACTTTGCTGAGGTCCACAGGGCGGCCCTGGAACTCCCCTGCCAGCATGGGGCCGCCGCTCACGAAAAGGGCCGGAATATCGAGGCGCGCTGCGGCCATGAGCATGCCCGGTATGATCTTGTCGCAGTTGGGGATAAAAACGAGGGCGTCAAAACCGTGTGCCTGCACCATCACTTCTACCGAATCGGCTATCAGCTCCCTGCTGGCCAGGGAATATTTCATGCCCTGGTGGCCCATGGCGATCCCGTCACAGACGGCAATGGTACAGAACTCCAGGGGAAGCCCCCCGGAAGCGTAAACCCCGGCCTTGACAGCATCGGCAATCATGCTTAGGTGTACATGGCCGGGAACAATATCGTTGGTAGAGTTGACCACCCCGACAAGCGGTTTGTCCAGGTCGGAGCGGTGATATCCCATAGCGTAAAACAAGGAACGGTGCGGGGCCCTTTCCAGCCCCTTTTTGACCACGTCGCTGCGCATCGCTCAGCGAGCCTCCTTCTTGCCTGATACCTGCTTGCCTGATACCTGCGGGTATATTTCGGTGCCGTTGCTCTGCGCGTACTCGCTATAATCTCTCATCAGCCTCCTGGTGACAGGACCGGGAACCCCTTCGCCGATAATGCGGCTGTCAATGGAAATGACCGGAACCAGCTCGGCCGCGGTCCCGGTTAAAAAGCACTCCCGCGCTATATAAAGGTCGTGGCGGGTAAAAGGCTTTTCCAGGACGGTAAAACCGCTATCCCTGGCAATTTCGATAACGGCGTTGCGGGTCACCCCCTCCAGGATGCCCAGGTAAGCGGGAGGGGTTATCAAGCTGCCGCTTTTGTCCACTATGAAAATATTGGCCCCGGAGCTCTCCACGACGTAGCCCTGGTTGTTGAGCATGATGCCCTCCACCGCACCGGCGTTGGCGGCCTCAATTTTGACCAGGATATTGTTCAGGTAATTGAGGGACTTGATGCGGGGCTCCAGGGTATCCGAAATACGCTGGCGAGTGGCAACGGTGATCGCTTTAAGGCCCTGTTCGTAAAACTCCTGCGGGAAAAGAGTGATCTTGTCTGCAATAATGATAATTGAGGCGCGGCTGCACTTTTTGGGGTCCAGGCCCAAATCCCCCGCGCCCCGGGAAACGATAATGCGAATATAGGCATCGCGCAGGTTGTTCCTGCGCACGGTTTCCAGTGCCGCTTCCTTTATTTCCTCCATGGAAAGGGGTATGTCGAGCATAACATGGTGGGCGGATTCGTAAAGCCTTTCCAGGTGCTCCCGCAGTTTGAAAATGCGGCCGTTGTAAGCCCGCAGGCCTTCAAAAATCCCGTCTCCATACAGGAAGCCGTGATCATAAACAGATACCGTGGCCTGCTCCTTAGGTACAAAGCGGCCGTCAATGTAAATCTGTATGCCCATCCCCCCGGTCTGATCTATCCGGCGAACCGGCAAACCAGACCTTTCCACCTCCTTTCATTTTCGTTACTGTTAGCACATTTAAAAAAAAATCCTTCACCCTGTGATCAAGGGACGAAGGACCTCTCTCCGCGGTACCACCCTTGTTGCCTCAAAGATTGAAGGCCGCCTCTTTAAAGTAAGCACTACTTCATACTTTAACGGGTTGACCGTTCTTCCCTACTGGAAAGCGCTGCCGCTTCGTTGGGGAAGAAACTCGGGGGTGACAGGGACAGGGCCTCCCGCCGGCTCGCAGCCGCCGCCGGCTCTCTTAAGAGAGGCCGAAAGTCCCGTTATCCCCGTCATCGCCTGTCGCAATCTTATGAAAAAATCCCTGAAACCACGCCGGGCCGATATTTATGCTATTATATTATGGAGCTCTTTTTTTTGTCAACAATAATAACAGCCGTATTTTCAGGCACTGGGGTAAACATCGATCCTACCATCTCCAGCGCTGATGAGCAGGCCGCTGTCCACGGTGAAAAGCTTTTCCAGGTCGGCGTTCTTCCCGGCCGGGGCAGCATTAGCCGGTGCCGTATTTTTAGCGCCCTTAGAGGGAGAGTTTTGCGCTTCCTTCAAAGGAGGAAGCTCGCCCTTTCTCCTCTTAAAGAACTCCAGCGCCACCTGCGGAAAGATAGCATAAGAGAGGGCATCTTCTTCTTTCTCCAGGTAATCCTTTACCTCTTCGCGCGCCTTTTCCAGTCCCGGCTCCAGCAGGTCGGCAGGCCTTCCCTGGAATGGCTCCTCATCCTTCAACACCTTCTTCTGCAGGTCGGGGTCAACTTCGCCGGGCGGCTTCCCGTAGAGGCCCTTAAGGTAGTTCTTGACCTCCTTGAGGACAACCTTGTAGCGCTCCCCGGTAATGACGTTCATAACGGCCTGCGTGCCCACAATCTGGCTGGAAGGCGTTACCAGCGGCGGGTAGCCCAGCTCCTCGCGTACGCGGGGCACTTCCTTAAGGACATCCCCGAACAGGTGCGACGATTTCTGGCTGGCCAGCTGGGAGACCAGGTTGGACATCATTCCCCCGGGAATCTGGTAGCTGAGCACGGCGGTGTCCACTCCCAGGGCCACGTCAAGGGAGATATCGTATTTACGGCGTACTTCCTTGAAGTGCGTGCCGATGCGGCCGATCCGCTCCAGGTCAAGCCCGGTATCGTAAGGGGTCCCCTTGAAGGCGGCGACCATGCTGTCAGTAGGCGGCTGGGAGGTGCCCAGGGAAACAGCCGATATGGCCGTATCAATTACGTCGCAGCCGGCCTCTACAGCCTTCAGGTAAGCCATGGAGGCCATCCCGCTCGTATAGTGACAGTGCAGCTGGATCGGTATGGTAAGATTTTCTTTGAGCTTCTTGACCAGGTCGAAAGCATCATAGGGAGAAATGAGCCCGGCCATGTCCTTGATGCAGATGGAATCGGCGCCGGCATTATCCAGTTTTTCGGCCATCTCCACAAAGTGCCCAATGCTGTGCATGGGGCTGATGGTGTAGCAGAGGGTGGCCTGGACGTGGGCACCGGCATTTTTGGTGGCCCGAATAGCCGTTTCCATGTTGCGGATATCGTTAAGAGCATCAAAGATGCGTATAATGTCAAGGCCGTTCTTAACGGCAAGCCTGACAAACTCTTCCACCACATCGTCCGGGTAGTGATGGTAGACGACTATGTTCTGGCCGCGCAGCAGCATCTGCAGTTTCGTCTTTTTGAAACGCTCGCGCAGCATACACAACCTCTCCCAGGGGTCCTCATCCAGGTAGCGCAGGCAGGAATCAAAAGTAGCCCCTCCCCAGACCTCCAGGGAGTGGTAACCCACCTCGTCCATCTCGGCAGCGATCGGAAGCATATCATCTGTGCACATGCGCGTGGCCATGAGCGACTGGTGGGCGTCTCTCAAAGTAGTGTCCGTAATTTTTACCCTTCTTTCTACTTGCAAATTCTTCCCTCCTTTAGGCAAATTCTTCCCTCCTTTAAAAAAGTAAGCACATTCTTATTCGCAGAATAGAATGTTATTATTAGACATCAGCGGGCAGAATTCCTTCTCCCGGCGCCAATAATTTATAATTTTGTTCTGCGCAGGTGGAAAGAAGCGAAGCGGTCGCCGGGCCTTTTTCAGCGGCGGGCATGGGCGGCGGCGGATTGCCCGGACGTTTTACCGAGAAAGATAGCTTCGCTCAGCGGCATCCCGGGCAGCATTGCTTTGCCGTGAAGGCCGCCCGCTATTTCGCCGGCGGCATAGAGGCCCCCGATGGGCCCGTCCCCGCCAATGACCTCTCCTCGGGGGCCAACGGCGGCACCCCCCAGGGTATAGTCCACACCCACCCTCAAAAAGGCAATACAGTAGGGCGGCTCCAACCGTGCTTCCGCCGGGTACTGGAGAGAAAATTCGCGGGCGGCTTCTTCCAGGTCCCAGAACCTCCGGAAATAACCGGACAGGGGAGAAGCCCTTTCTTCGGAAGTAAGCAGGTAACCCTCTCCGGGAGGGGAGTTGTTGATAAAGGCATCTATCTCTTCCCGTTCGCTGCCGGCCCAGGGAATGCTCTGGCCCCTGCTGTTAAAAATGTACGCATCTTCCCAGGGCTCCGGGGGCAACCTGTGGTATTGTTCCCGCGAGGGGTCATAAAGGAGCAGGGGTTTGTTAATAAAGCCGGCCTGGATAACCTCGGCACCGAGGCTCTCGGCCAGCTCCAGCCCGCGACCGTCCTGTCCGGGGCGCAGGCTCACCAGGTCCCTAACAGTGAGGTATCCGTTCCACCTCTGCAGGTTGCCGCTGTATCCGCCTCCAGCCAAAATTAGGGCACGGGTGTAAAATATTTCCTTTTCGCCGTGGCGGTTCTCCAGCAGCAGGGCCTTTACCTCTCCGGCAGGACAAAGGAGAATATCCCTGACTGTCTCCTCTCGCACAAATACCGCCGCCCTGCCCAGGCTGTCCAGGAGATGCTCGCGGAATGCCGTGCCGGCGCCGGGATGGGAGCTTAAATGATGGTAGGGATGCCTCTCCGGGTCCGGAAGACGGTCAAAGGAAACCCCTCCCAGTTCTTCGGCCCAGCGGTACAGCTCGCCGGAGGCGCCAACAAAAGACCGCAGCAGAGAAGGGGGGTTCATGCCGCCCCCCTTTTCGCGCAGCATCAGCTCGAACTTTTCTTCGTCCAGCTCTATTTCGTGCTCCCGCTGCAGCGGGGGCGAAGGTGCGGCCAGCCCTCCTTCGACCAGGAAAGAAGCATCCCCGGCCGGCTCCTCCCCCTGCAAAAAAAGGTAGACCAGGGCACCCTCTTGAGATGCTTCCAGGGCAGATATTAAAGCGGCGGTATCGGCCCCCATTACAGCCACATCCCCGCCGCGGGGAACCGCAGGGGAGACCTCCACTTCCTGCATACCGATCTGCAGCACAAAAAGGGTAAAAATTAAGATGAGCAGTACAGCTACTACAGCCGCTGATTTTTCCCCCGGCTGACCCAACTGAGCAGTCCTCCCTTTAGCCGACCACTACTCCCTGGAGACAACGGCGAAATTAACCACCTTGTCGTCCCGGGAAAGCCGCATCAGTGTAACGCCGCGCGCATAACGACCCTGCACGGGGATCTGGGATGCTTTCTCGCGGATAACCAGGGCGCGGGCGGTGATGACAATGACTTCCTCTTTTTCCTTTACCGGGCTGAAGCCCACCAGCCTGCCCACGCGGTCGTCCGGTTTAATGGCAATAATTCCTTTCCCGCCCCTGTTCTGCCGCCGAAACTCGCCCGTTGTGGTCCTCTTGCCGTAGCCCTTTTCGGTAACAAAGAGCAGCTCTGCCCCATCTGGGACGAGGTTCATGGCCACAACATCATCGGAGGGGCCCAGCGAAATACCGCGCACTCCCGTAGCGGTGCGTCCCAGCGAGCGGAGCGTCTTTTCCGGGAAGCGTATCAGCAGGCCGCCCGCGGTAGCCAGCACTATATCGAGCTCCCCGGCAGCAGCGACCGTGTCAGGACCTTTTTCCTCCACCCCGAGATGCTTGACGGAGATAAGCTCGTCGTCCTTTTTCAGGGCGATGGCAATAAGCCCGGAACGACGTGATGAAGCATACTCCTCCAGCCGTGTTTTCTTTACCAAACCCTTCTTGGTGGCCATGACGATGTGGTCTTTACGGCCGTACTGCCCGAGTGGGAAAATGGCGGTAATGTATTCGCCCTCTCCCAGGGGCAGCAGGTTAACGATAGCGGTGCCCCTGGCCTGGCGACCCGCTTCCGGTATCTCGTACACTTTGAGAGGGTATACTTTCCCGTTGTTACTGAAGCAGAGCAGCTTATCCCTGGTTGAAGAGACAAAGAACTGCTTGATAAAATCCTTCTCGCGCACCGAGTGGGCCATAACCCCCCGGCCTCCGCGGTGCTGGCTGCGGTACGTGGTCAATGGAAGGCGCTTGATATAGCCCTGGTGGGTGAGCGTAACAGCCATCTTTTCGTCCACGATGAGGTCTTCCAGTTCGATCTCGGCCTCATCGGGCGCTATCCTGGTGCGGCGCCTGTCACCGTACTTTTTCTTTATCTCCAGCAGCTCCCGCTTTATCTCCGCCATCACCAACGCTGGATCGGCCAGCAGCGCCTCCAGGCAGGCAATTTCCTCGTTCAGGGAACGGTGCTCTTCCTCCAGCTTGGAGCGCTCCAGGGCGGTAAGGCGCTGCAAGCGCATGTCCAGTATGGCCTGGCCCTGCTGCTTGCTGAAAGCAAACTCGCGCATCAGCCCCCGGCGCGCCTCTTCAGTGTCTTTAGAGCTCCTGATCAGTTCGATAATGCGGTCCAGGTTGTCGAGGGCCCTGCGCAGCCCCTCCACGATGTGCAGCCGCTCGCGCGCCCTGCGCAGAAGGTAGTTTGAACGCCTGGTGATCACATCCTGCTGGTGTCCCAGGTAAGCGCCGAGAAGGTCCCTTAAGCCCATTACGGCAGGACGCCCCTCCAGGAGGGCCAGCATGATAACCCCGAAATTCTGCTGCAGCGGGGAAAATTTGAACAGCTGGTTCAGTATAACCTGGGGATTGTAGCCCTTGCGCAGCTCGATCACTATGCGCACCCCGCTGCGGTCCGACTCATCCCTGAGCTCGGAAATACCGTCTATCTTCTTCTCCCTGGCCAGCTCCGCAATCTTTTCGACAAGCCGGGCCTTGTTCTGCAGGTACGGTATCTCCGTTATCAGGAGCCTGTTTCTCCCCTCCGCCGCTTTCTCTATACTCGTTCTGCCGCGCACCTTGAGGGTGCCCCGCCCGGACAGGTACGCATCCCGGATGCCCTTGAAGCCCAGTATAATCCCGCCGGTGGGGAAATCGGGACCCTTTACGATGGACAGGAGATCCTCATCGGCGGTATCGGGGTTGTCAATGATGTGGCAGAGGGCATCGATAACCTCGGAAAGGTTGTGCGGCGGTATATTGGTGGCCATGCCTACGGCTATCCCCGCGGAGCCGTTTACGAGCAGGTTGGGGAAGCGGGCCGGCAGGACAACCGGCTCTTCCAGGGTCTCATCAAAGTTAAGCCTGAAATCAACCGTCTCCTTGTCCAGGTCCCGCAGCATCTCCATGGCCAGCGGTGAAAGCCTGGCCTCGGTATAGCGCATGGCGGCGGCGGAATCCCCGTCCATGGAACCGAAATTGCCGTGCCCGTCCACCAGCATATAGCGGCTGGTAAAATCCTGGGCCATGCGCACCATGGCCTCGTAGACGGCCTGGTCGCCGTGCGGGTGGTACTTGCCGAGCACCTCCCCGACCAGGCGGGCCGACTTTTTGTGCGGCTTATCCGGGGTCATGCCCAGATCCTGCATGGCGTAAAGTATGCGCCTGTGCACCGGCTTAAGCCCGTCGCGGGCGTCGGGGAGGGCGCGGCTGACAATTACGCTCATGGCATAGTCTAAAAACGAGCTTTTTACTTCCTCGTGCAGCGGCACGGAGAACAGTTTTTCTTCCTGCGGCATCCTTTAACCTCACCTTCACAGTTTCGCTACACTTTCTGCATCCCTAAATATCCAGGTTGCGCACCTCATCGGCATGCGCCTCGATAAAGCGCCTCCGCGGTTCGACCTTGTCCCCCATGAGCAGCGTAAAGACCTCGTTGGCCTGGATGGCATCCTGCATTTCCACCTTGATTATGGTTCTCGTTTCCGGGTCGAGGGTCGTTTCCCACAATTTGTCCGCGTTCATTTCGCCAAGGCCCTTATAGCGCTGCACGGTGACACCCTTGCGGCCAATCCCGCTCATAAACTTATCCAGCTCTTCCTCCCTGTAAAGGTAGTGCTCCTTTTTGCCCTTGGTCACCTTGAAAAGGGGCGGCTGCGCGATATACATGTAGCCTAGCGAAATAAGGGGCTCCATGTAGCGGAAGAAAAAGGTGAGCAGGAGGGTGCGGATATGAGAGCCGTCAACATCGGCATCGGTCATGATAATGATCTTGTGGTAGCGGAGCTTATCAATAGCAAAATCGTCCCCGATGCCTGTGCCGAGGGCGGTTATGAGTGCGCGTATCTCTTCATTGCCGAAAATTTTATCCAGCCGCGCTTTTTCAACGTTCAATATCTTGCCGCGAAGCGGCAGGACGGCCTGGGAGTGCCGGTCGCGGCCCTGCTTGGCAGAGCCCCCCGCGGAGTCGCCCTCCACGATGAACAGCTCGCTCCCCGACGGGTCCTTATTGGCGCAGTCTGCAAGTTTCCCGGGCAGGTTCGTTATCTCCAGGGCATTTTTGCGGCGGGTAAGCTCCCTTGCTTTCCGGGCGGCCTCCCGCGCGCGGGCGGCCTGCAGGGCCCGTTCGCATATCTTCCTGGTCACCGCGGGGTTCTGCTCCAGGTAAGAACCGAGCTCTTCGGCCAGGACGCCGTCTACTATGCCCCTTACCTCGGTATTGCCGAGGCGCGTTTTGGTCTGTCCTTCAAACTGAGGATTCAAAAGCTTCACGCTGATAACGCCGCTGAAACCTTCCCTGATATCCTCGCCTTGAAAATTTTCCTGGTTTTCTTTTATTATCCCCAGGCGCCGGGCGTTGTCGTTAACCAGCCGCGTAAGCGCGCTCTTGAAGGCCAACTCGTGGGTCCCGCCCTCCTGGGTCCTGATATTATTGGCAAAGGAGTAGATCGTTTCGTTATACCCGGTATTGTACTGCAGGGCTACTTCCACCCAGCAGTTGTCCTTTTCCTTCTCTATATGGACCGGCTCAGGAGGGTATGTTTCCAGGTTTTTGTTCAAAAACTTGACAAAAGAGCTGATGCCGCCTTCATACTGGAATGCTTCTTTTTTCACTTTATCCCGGGAGCGGTCCTCAATGGTGATCTTAACGCCCCTGTTTAAGAAGGCGAGCTCCCGCAGCCTTTGGGACAAAAGCTGGTAGTCGAAGCAGATATCGGGGAATATCTGCTCGTCTGGGCGAAAGCTTATCTTGGTCCCCGTTTTACCGGATTTGCCCTCGCCCTGCAGCTCTGTTACAGGGAAGCCCCGCTCGTAGCGCTGCCGGAACCTCTCGCCATCCCTGCAGACCACCACATCCAGCCACTCGGAAAGGGCATTGACAACAGAAACCCCTACTCCGTGCAGCCCCCCTGCTACCTTGTAGCCCTCGCCACCGAACTTGCCCCCGGCATGAAGCATGGTCAGCACAACCTCAAGGGCCGGCTTCTTCTGCTGCGGGTGCTCCTTGACGGGGATGCCGCGGCCATTGTCAATAACGGTAACACTGTTGTCTTCGTTGATGATAATGGTTATGGTAGTACAAAAGCCGGCCATGGCCTCGTCGATGCTGTTGTCGACAACTTCAAAGACGAGGTGGTGCAGTCCCCTGCTGCCGGTGGAACCTATATACATGCTCGGTCTCTTGCGGACCGCTTCCAGTCCTTCAAGAACCTGTATCTGGTGCTCGTCATAAACACCGTAATTATTATTGTTCATCTACCATTCCTCCCCCCATTATTATTCCCAATTTCTTTCTACCCTTCTTTGGAGTGTCTGGGGGGAAAGAGGTGAATAGTAGATTTTCTGCGGGGTTAATACAAACGCGTTCGGAGGCTGGCCCTTTTCGTCACTGCCCCCTTCGCTGGGAAAGCTCTCCAGGAACTGCACGTTTATCCTGTTGTTTTTTATGTTCATGTTAAAAATTCCTAAAATCTCCTTCAGTGGTACTACACGGGAATTACCGATATGCACGAACATGATTTACCTCCTAAAATTTTTTTACGTCTATCTGCCGCTGGTAAAGCCCGGGATAAAACTTCAATGCATTGAACAGGTGTTCGGCTTCGATCTGGGAAGGATCTTTTTCTTCCACCATCATTACGTAGCGCTGGACCAGCCTTCGCAGCACCCTCTCCTGCAGCTGCGGACTGCGATGCTCCCTGGACGCCGCTTTCCTGATGCGACGCCTGTATTTTTCCAGGATGGTCTCCTTGCAGGCGGCAAAAATATACGCATCAAGGGCCGGGAAGACAGGTTTAAGCTCTTCTGCCTTCAGCCAGGGGGAGCGGCGCAGGCAGCGGGCCACTACCCTGGTCCAGCTTTCCACCCTGCCGCGGCATGCCGGGCAAAAACCGCTCACCATCCGGCGGGCCATAAAGGGGACGGCGCACAGCCGGCAACTCTGACAGCCGCTTTCCTGCATCCAGCTGCGCATCGCGGAGCAGCGTTCGGCGAGCCTCAAAACATTGAAACGGAGGGAGTCGGGGACCTCCCGTAGCATACCCTGCAGCTTCTCTTTTTCTTTTTCCTCCAGCCCCGGCCGTTCCGGGAAGGGTGTATTTTCAAGATCCAGGGAGATGCCGGCACTACGTGCGGAAAGACTTATCCCGGCCGCTGTTTCCCTGTCCATGGACGTGAAATCGGCGTTGATAAACTTGATGTCAGTTATGCCGCCGTGCTCACTTTCACAGCTGTTAAACTCGCTGATAATTTTCGTTTTCAGGGCGGTAAGATGGTAAAGCCAGATGCTGTCGCTGACCTCTACTAGCAGTTTTTTGTTCTTCATGGCAACGGGCCTGGCATGGCGGGCTATCTTTTCGCCGACCACCCTGTTCCAGTGCTGCATTTTTTGGTAATGTTTGGCACGCTCGCCTAAACCGGAATGTTCCAGGACACGTTCAAGAGAACGCCCTATTTTTTCCATAACTGTCATGCTCCTTGATGCTGCCGGTGTTCACAACAAGATGGGTCAGCCTGCGACCAGTTAAGGGAGAAGACAGCAAAGAACCGTCCTGCTGTGCAGTGGCAATGAATACCTGTTCGGCGCTGTTAAATAGAGAAAGACACTGTTTTTTTCTTTGTTCATCCAGCTCCGAAAATACGTCGTCAAGCAGGAAAAGGGGCTTTTCACTGTTCATGCCCAGGTGCTGCAGCTGTGCACCCTTTAAGGAAATTATAATGCTCCTCTGCTGGCCGTGTGAGGCAAAACGACCTGCTTCACGGCCGTTGAGCATAAAAAGCAGGTCGTCCCTGTGCGGCCCCACCAGGGAGCAACCGCGCCGGTATTCTTCACCTTCCATTTCGGACAGCTTTTCCAGAAAGCGCTGCTCTATTTCTTCAACGCTTACGGGGTTGACACCGTCAATTGTGCTTTCAAATGTGCTGTAGAGAAGCTTCAAAGAGCTGCTGTCCTGGAATAGAAAGCTGTAATTCTGTTCGGCCAGCTTTCCCCAGGATGATACGGTACTGGCGCGCTGCTGGATGAGGCGGCTTCCCAGGTAGGCAAGCTGTCTGTTCCATGCCGGGAGCATCTTCCTGAGGTCCCGGCCGTTTCTGATTTCTTTTAAGAGCCTGTTTTTCTGTAAGATAACCTTTTTATAGCGGCCCAGGCAGCTCCTGTAAAGCGGGTTTGCACGGCTTATCTCCCTGTCCAGGAAGCGCCTCCTCACATCAGGACCCAGGCGGATCAGCTGCAGGTCCTCAGGTACAAAAAAAACAACAGGGCCGGACACACTATAATAATTTTTTATATTCCTGCCGTTTAGTTTGTTTGTTTTTCTAACATTTACTATATCATAATTTACTTCAATGCGGTAGAGCTTTCTATCCATGTACAGCTTGCCGCGAAGCGTGTAGCCGGGATCTCCCCAGCGCACTATATCCGCATCGCTGGCGGTCCTGTAAGAATGCCCGGTGCAGAGCTGGTATATTGCTTCCAGCAGGTTGCTTTTACCTTGTCCGTTACCTCCGTGGACAATATAAATTCCGGGAAACAGGTTCAGTTCCTGCAGTCGGTAGTTGCGGTAATTGGAAAGCAGCAGTTCCCTCACAAACAAAAGAAACACTCTCCCGGGCAGGAAAAGATCCAGTATTTATTCATACTGTTTTTTGTCCGTCTTTATGGGAAGGATCAGGTAACGGTAGCTGTTTTTCAACCCATCTCCTTCGTTGTGGTCGATGAAAATGCAAGGTCCCAGCGGACCGTTGAACTCTACTTTGAGCAGGTCCTTTTCCCACACGCGCAGAAGGTCAAGAATAAAACGAGAATTAATAAGTATTTCGTCCAGGTCTGCCCCTTCTTTGCTTTCAAGGGAAAGTTCCTCGTCCATCCTGCCCATCTCTGAGCCCGCTTTAACCCCCAGCGTACCGTCACTGATAAATATGGATATCATGTTGTTATAACCGTGCGCCAGCAGGGAAGCCCTTCTTATGGTGTCCTCGAACATCCCGGCGTTAACTTCGACCACGGTTGACGAGCTTCCCGGGAATACCCCGGAAAGGTTGGGAAACTTGTTTTCAAGAAGGCGGCAGAAAAATACAATATCCTTGTAGCTGACCACCATCTCGCTGTCGCTGAAATAGCAGCCCACATTTTCTTCAGCCTCTTCGAGAACCTTCATGATTTCATTTAAAATTCTTCCCGGAACCAGTATTCTAAAAGGCGACATCTCTCTTTCTGCAAATTCCCTCTTATAGTATGCCAGACGGTATGTATCCGAGGAAATAAAGCTCAAACTGTTATCTTCCGCCGATTCAAAAAGTATTCCCCTGAAGGCATGCTTGCCCTCGTCGTGTGATACGGCAAAAGTAATCTTTTTTAAGATATCGCGAAAATCACCGGCCGAAAAAGTTAACCTGTTCCATGACGACCACCGGGAATCATCCGTAAAGCGGGGAAACTCCTCCGGGGCCATTCCATACAGAAAAAAGTTTGCCTTTCCGCTTTTTATCTCCGTGCGAAAATTGCTTTCGTCCATCTTTATTTCCACATCTTCTTCCGGAGACTGGCGCAGAATATCCACTATCTTGGGCGGTAAAACTACAGTACCCCCATTGACAACATCGACATCACTGCTGAAAGCCTTTATGCCCACCTCCAGGTTGGTGGAACGGAACTCAACGGAATCTTCCTTAACATCAAAAAAAATCCCCCCGATCAATGGAACCGTTGTCCTAACAGGGACGCATCTTTCTACAATGGAAAGTTTATCGAGAATTGCTTTTCTCCTGGCTTTCAATTGCAATATATTCACCCCGTGTAATTAGTAATATTATTTAGTTATTTAATAAAAATAATAATAATGTATATAAGCTATGTGAATTACTGAATAAGTATTGCCGATGCAGTAATCAAGGGAGTCTAAATTGTTAAAACCGCTGTGGAAAATGAAACCGGGTTATCCACAGTATTAACAGTATCTTTGTATTTTTGACAAATTCTATAATTTGTCCACAGAATATCTTATTATTAACATTTTTTGATCACAGCAACTGTTGAAATTAAAGATGTCTTCCTGTTAGGCTGCAGGGTTGTCCACTGTTTTAATATTCAAAGATCCTGTTTTTTATTTCCTTGACAGAGCGCTGCAGAAAATCATCGCTATGTAAAGAGGAATTGACCTTGCGGTGGGCGTGTATGACGGTGGTGTGGTCTTTACCGCCAAATGCCTCCCCAATTTTAGGGAGGGAATATTCTGTTAATTCACGGCAGAGATACATCGCTATCTGCCGGGGAGCGGAGACATTGTGTGTTCTCTTTTTGGACTTAATGTCGTCGGGGGTGACTTTGAAATAGGAGGCCGTTGTCGTTATTATCTGGTCCAGGGAAAGGGATAGTTTTTTGTTTGAAGAAAGAAAATCTTTGAGGGCATCCTCGGCCAGATGCAGGGTAACCTGCTTGTCCTCCAGGGAGGCATAGGCAATAATGCGGATCAGGGCGCCCTCCAGCTCGCGGATATTTTTTTCAATTTTCTGGGCAATAAAAGTAATTATTTCGTCGGGGATAAAAATACCGTCGTGTGTATTTTTCTTCCTGAGAATAGCAATCCTGGTTTCGAGGTCGGGGGAGTGGATATCCGTTATCAATCCCCATTCAAACCGGGATCGGAGTCGGTCTTCGAGGGTAGGTATCTCCTTCGGTGGACGGTCCGAGGATATGACAATCTGCTTGTTGTTTTCGTGAAGAGCGTTAAAAGTGTGAAAGAATTCCTCCTGGGTCTGCTCTTTCCCGGCCAGAAACTGGATGTCATCGATGAGCAAAACGTCAATGTTGCGATATTTTTCCCTGAATTCCACGGTCTTGTTGTCGCGTATGGAGTTGATGAACTGGTTGGTGAACTTTTCGGACGAAAGGTAGGCAACATTGTTGGTGGTAATGTTGGTGATCACGAAGTGACCGATAGCGTGCATCAGGTGTGTTTTCCCAAGGCCGACACCTCCATAGATAAAAAGAGGATTGTAGGCCCTGGAGGGAGCCTCGGCAACAGCCAGCGAGGCGGCGTGTGCAAGACGGTTGCTGCCGCCGACAACAAAGCTTTCAAATGTGTATTTTGGATTGAGCCACTTGCAGACACTGGACAGGTTTTTGGAGACAGACTGCACGGAAGAGTCGTTTTTAGCTGAAGGGGACGGGGATGAAGGAGGCGACTTGACATTTCCAAGGCGCTTATTCTTGAAATCGACGGTGCTGCTGGCATCGGGATTGACGATGCTTTGAGCTGTTACAAAGTGAACATGATAGTGATGGTTGCAGACTTTTTGCAGGGAGCTGCTGATGGCCTGGTGATAGTGGTTTTGAAGCCATTCCTTGGTGAACTCGTTCGGGACCTCCACGACCAGGGTGTTTTCATGTATCTCCAGCGGTTTTGTTGTTTTCAACCATGTCTCGAAGCTCGGCTTGCTGATGGACCTGCCAATGTCATCAAGAACAGAATGCCAGATTGTAGATATATTACTTTTCATTAATAAACCCCCATTGAATTGTGAGCAGTAGGTCAGTTTTCCACAGCTTTTCGGATATTATCCACAGGTTATGTGGAAAAATAGGCGGTTTCAGCTCATTTTTCTGCTTCATGTTTAGATTCATGCAATTTCTTTAACCTCTTACTAATAATAACAAAATGTTTATAACACTGCAATAAAAACAAGTGTCCTCATGTAACCCTAAAAAGGGCACGGAAAAGTAGAAGAAGTTGACATCTCTAAAATAAATAAGATATAATGAAAGCCAGAATTTTCGGCCTGAAATGAAACTAGAAATATTGGAAAGTGGGTAAAGCAATGAAAAGGACATACCAGCCCAAAAAAAGGAAGCGTAAAAAATTGCATGGATTTAGAAGGAGAACAAAGTCGGCAGTTGGTAGAAGAATTATTAGAAGGAGAAGAAAAAAGTCCAGAAGCAGACTCAGCGCCTGATTATGAAAGATGTAAACAAAGACACAAAAAGGCGGGTAAGCACGTTAAAAAAAAATTACCAATTTCAAAAAGTTTACAAGCAAGGAAAATCCCTGGCGGCCCCCAAAACAGTTCTTTTTTTTCGGAGAAATAACGAGGTAGAAAATAGGCTGGGGATTTCTGTTAGTAAAAAGGTCGGAAAGAGCGTAGTTAGACACCGTGTTAAAAGGATTTATTCTGAAGCTTTCAATCTTTTAAATAGCAGGATAAAGAATGAAGGCTATGATTTTGTGGTCGTCGCCAGAAAGAGCGCCGGCAGTATCACTTTTAAAGAAGCGGTAAGCGAACTGCACAAGCTGCTGTCAAGAGGGAAGCTGTTGAAATGAAGTTACTGGTTATTTTTTTGTTGAAGATATATATGTCTGCAATATCGCCTCTTTTTCCTGCCAGGTGCCGCTTTTACCCTTCTTGTTCCGCATACTGCTATGAAGCCGTCCAGGGACTGGGGGTAGCGAAGGGGCTGTTTTTTGGTATAAAGAGAATTTTAAAATGCCACCCCTTCAACCCGGGAGGTTATGACCCTGTACCGACTGCACCAGGGAAAGCAGGGTATACTGAAGAAAAAGGAAAAGATATGGGCTTATACAGGGAGGTAACCTAAGTGTTTCAATTATTTGAAGGTTTGGCGGGATATATTAATATAATTCTAAGTTCTTTTTACAACCTGACTGGAGATTACGGCGTTTCCATAATCATGCTGACAGTACTGGTAAACATAGTAACATTCCCGCTGACCCGGAAACAGCTGGAGTCGTCAAAGCGGATGCAGGAGCTGCAGCCCGAACTTAAAAAACTGCAGGAGAAATATAAAAATGACCGTGCTGCCTACAACAAAGCCAGCGTGGAGATGATGAAGAAAAAGAATGTCAACCCCCTGGGAGGCTGCCTGCCGCTGTTGGTTCAGCTGCCTATACTGATATCTATATTTCACCTTCTCCGGGAGCCCCATTTAATCGTGGAGACTGTGGAAAACTTTAGCCCTTATTTCCTCTTTTTTAACCTGGACCTCACAAAGCCGGACCCATATTTTATTCTCCCCGTAGCTGCGGCGGGTGCTACGTTTCTCCAGCAGAGGATGGTCCTTACCGACCCCAAACAAAGATTTTTGATGTATATATTCCCGGTGATGATCCTGTTTATCAGCTTTAGATTCCCGGCAGGGCTTGTGCTTTACTGGCTTACAAACTCCGGCGTCTCTGCGGGTAATCATTTCCTTTTCAAAAAAGCCAGGGAGAAGAGGTCCAGCCAGGCTGAAACTGCGGCCATGGACGCCGAAAAAAAGGTAGAAGAAAAAAAAGAAGAAAAAAAAGAGGTTGCCGAAAAGAAAAAAACCGTGGAAAAGCTGCCTGAAAAGTCCTCGCAGCCCACGGGTAAGAAGAGCGGGGAAGAAAAGAAAAGAAAGGGCAGCAGCCGGAAAAAAGAGCAGGAAGTAAAAGGAAAGGCCGCAAAAAGAGCCCCCGGTGCCAAAAAGAAATCGTCAAAAGGAAAGAAGAAAGGGGCTGGAAAATAGTGGAATACACGGTTGAGGTGTGCGCCAGAAATGTGGAAGACGCTGTCAGGGAGGGCGTTGAGAAGCTGGGAGTCAAGCAGGATAACGTAAAGGTGGAAATAATAAACGAGGCCTCACAGGGAATACTTAAAATACTGGGAGCAAAGCCGGCAAAGGTTAAGCTGACTGTGAGGAAAAAACCGGATGAATACATGAAAGATATTTTTGAAAACTTGATGCAGAAAATGATGCTGAACGCAGTGGTAAGCGTTAAGGAAAAGGAAGATGAATCTATCTGCCTGGATATTGAGGGCAAAGAGTTGGGTGTGCTTATCGGTAAGCGCGGAAATACTCTCAATGCCCTGCAGTACCTGGCAAACGTTATCTACCACCGCCAATTTAGCTTCGGCAGGGGAAGGATACTGGTAGATGTTGAAAATTACCGCAAGAAGAGAAAGAAAACGCTGGAACAGCTGGCCCGCAACCTGGCCGTTAAAGCGATGAACACGAAAAGCGACGTTACCCTTGAACCGATGACCGCACAGGAACGCAGGATCATTCACCTGGCCTTGAAGAACCACAAGGACGTTATCACTTACAGCCAGGGTGAAGAGCCGTTTCGAAACGTAGTCATTTCCCCCCGCTGAAGCCTGGCTGCCAGTATCAGTACTGCTACTAATTGATATAAACCGCATCGTTCCGTACAGGGGGTGCGGTTTTATTGTAAGAACCGTGTTCTGCTGCAATTGTCGTCTCCAGGGTAAGCCTGTGGAACGCGCCAGGGCTCACTCGGGGCCCGCGGTCGGTCTCCCCGGCTAAACTCCCATCATGGTCGCAACCCGGCGGCCGACGTCCTGTCGGCCGGACCGCCCGCGGGCCTTCCTTTGCCGGGCGCGTTTGACCACAGGCACCAATGTCGCCGACAATTGCAGCAGAACACGGTTTGTGGCGGAGGTAAATAAGTAAGAGGGACGCTTCAGTCCATTGACTTTGCGGGGTCGTGCAAGCAGTGGTGAGCGTCGTGGTTCGCTTCAGTGTTCGTGCAGAAAGGTTTAACAGCTTAAGCTCAAGGCCCCGGCGGGCTGCCCAGCCAACGCCCTTCCATGGGCGTGGGCCGGCGCCCAGCATCGTGCCGGGCGGCCTGCCGTTGCACTTTCGCTACGCTGAACCTTTTTGCTGCACTACACAAATTCAGCAACCACGATGCTCACCACCTAGAACAGCTTACTGTTCGAGCTGTTCTAGGAGACCTTTATCCTATGCTTTAACCTCTCCCAAAGCAGCGTAAGCAGCGTTTACTTCGCCATAGGGGGGCTGACTGT
>PWRZ01000056.1 GCA_003563385.1 Syntrophomonadaceae bacterium | reverse complement strand
GGGACCACCTGGTGGACGAAGAAGCTCGGGCGGAGATGGAACTGCTTATCGAAATTATCCGCTCTATACGCACCCTGCGCAGCGAACTTAACCTTTCCCCGGCGCACAAATCCCCCGTTGTTTTGCGCTCCCCCGGGCACCTGCTGGAACTACTGCAGGGGGAAGAAGAGGTTATCGGCAGCCTTTCCCGTGCAGAGCCGGTAACAGTGCTGGACAGCAGCGGTGATAAGCCTTCCCAGGCTTTAAGTGCCGTGGCCGGGGAAGTGGAGGTCTATCTGCCGCTGGCCGGTGTTGTAGACCTGCAGCAGGAAATAGCCCGCCTGGAAAAAGAATTCCTTTTGTTGGAGGAGGACCTGCAGAAAGTAAATGCCAAGCTCAACAACGAAAACTTTTTGAAGAGGGCCCCACTGGAGGTTATAGATAAAGAGAAGAATAAAAAAGAGGAATTTAATGCCCGGCGGGAGAAGTACCTTGCCCGGCTGCAGGAATTAAAACGCCTGGACTGAAAGAGGTGAACAATGGTTGGACTACGAAGAGGCCCTTTCCTGGATACACGGTATTAGCAGGTTTGGTATGAATATGGGACTCAAGAGGATAGAGACCCTCATGCATTATCTCGGGGACCCGCACCGTAAACTGAAGTTCCTGCACATCGGCGGGACCAATGGGAAAGGTTCTACGGCTGCTTTTGCCGCCGCCGCGCTGGAGGCGGGCGGCTACCGGGTTGGGCTTTATACATCACCTTACCTGGTGCAGTTTACAAACCGCATGTCCATAAACGGCATCGACATACCGAGGGAGAGGCTGGTGGAGCTGGTAGGCAGGGTTAAACCCCTTGTTGAAAAAATCTCTGCATCTGATGCCGGTCATCCCACGGAATTTGAAGTGGTAACGGCGATTGCCTTTACTTATTTTGCCGAAGAAGCCCCTGATATTGTTGTCCTGGAGGTGGGGCTGGGCGGAAGGCTTGACGCCACCAACGTGGTTCAACCGCTGGTGACGGTCATAACGACTGTAAGCCTGGAGCATACGCAGGTTCTCGGCAATACGGTCGAAGAGATAGCCCGTGAAAAGGCCGGTATCATTAAGGAAGGGGTCCCTGTTGTTACCATGGCCGGCGGCGGTGCCCTGGAGGTGCTGGAGGATACCTGTCGCCATAGAAATGCCCCTCTTTACCGGCTGGGGGTCCAGTTTGGGGCGGAGAAGATAAACGGCTCCATCAAAGGACAGTCCTTTAACTATAAGGGCCTTTACAGGGATTACAGTGACATGTACATACCCCTGCTGGGGAGCTACCAGGTGGACAATGCGGCGCTCTCCCTGGCCGCGCTGGAACTGTTGACGGAGAAAGGGTTCTCCCTTTCGGAGCAGTCCGTCCGGAGCGGCCTGGCCGCTACAGAATGGCCCGGCAGGCTGGAAGTGATGAGGCGCTCACCGCTGGTTGTCCTGGACGGAGCCCACAACCTGGAGGCTTTCCGGGAGCTGCGGCGCAGCGTGGAGAGTACATTTACCTACAGGCGGCTCATACTTGTCCTCGGTGTGCTCGGCGATAAGGCTATGGAGAGCATTCTCCAGGAGATTTTACCGCTGGTCGATGTCCTGGTCGTCACCGCGCCCAACAGCCCGCGTGCCGCCGACCCCGCTGACGTAAAAGAGATAGCCTCAAAACTGATGCCGGGAACGGTTTACATAAGGAAGAGCATTCCCGAAGCTGTTGCACTGGCTCTTTCCCTGGCCCGTGCCCCGGACCTGGTCCTGGTGGCCGGTTCGCTGTACCTGATCAGCGATGCCCGTCATTATTTAAAAAGCCTTGCCGCTGTCCTGCCTTGAAGGTTGATAATCCCTGCAGTATGCCTTCAGGGAATGGTGGATGCGGTTTAAAAGCTCGTCCCGGTCTCTTCCGCGGTTGACGAAATCCATTTCGCTTACCTCGATGGCGAGAAGATTGCCGGAGTTGTAGCTGCTGTAATGCTCGTTATAAAATTCATTCAGTCGTCTCCAGTAGCTCTCTTCAACCTGCAGTTCGTCGGGCCGCCCCCGCTTGTGGATGCGCCTGACTGCTTCCGCGGCTTCCACTTTTAGAAAGACCATCAGGGCGGGCGGGGCGACGTGTTCAAGCATGTTTTGAAGCAGGCCCCTGTAAACGTCATATTCCTCCGGCATCAGGTAGTCCAGTTCCAGGTACATGCGGGCAAAAATATGATCCGAAAAAATAGACCTGTCCATGACCACGTCTCTTATGGATGAGGCTTCTTTGAACTGGCGGAAGCGGTTGTTTAAAAAATTTACCTGCATCGGGAAAGCCCATTTCTGACGCTGCCGGAAGAATTTCTGCAGCAGGTTGTTTTCGTCGATAAATATTTCCTCGAAGAGGACAAGCCCCAATTCATCGGACACAATTTTGGCCAGGCTGCTCTTGCCGACACCCGTAACACCGTCGATTACCAGCTTTACCTGTTTTTCATTATCGTTCAAGTAAAACACCCCTGGTTATGTAATGAAGGCGACAAACGGCCTTTAACCGCTGCAGGTTCCGTTCTTACAGCGCAGCGTATCAATAGCGATATCGTTTTTACCTTCGGCCTGCAGCGGAAGAAAAAACTGTGGCCGGCACTGCCGTTTTTCACTGCCAATTTTAAACGCGGCAGCTGTGCCGGCAGGTAGCCAGCATGTATTTGCTTATTCATTCTCCACGGGAGTTTCCTTTTCCTTTTAAATGTTACTATTAATACAAAGGGGGACGAATAATTGTTAAGGGAAGAAAAAATCCAGAAGGCCAGGGATAACGCTGCCCAGAATTTTAGACAGGGGCTGAACTGTTCGGAGAGCGTTTACCTCGCTGTGTACGATGCCCTGGATGAGCCGTTTTTGCCGCGCGAGAGCGTGGCCCTGGTTACCGGGTTCGGTGCCGGTATTGGTGTCTACGGCAGTGCCTGTGGGGCCCTGCTGGGTGGTATGGCCGCAATAGGCCTGGTGCACGGCCGCCGCGATCCGCTGGCCGGGACTCCTGAAGAAAGAAAAGAGCTGCTTTACGGAAACCCGGGGCTGTACCGCTTTTTCAACCAACTTCCCAACCGCTTCTGCAGTGCTTTTGGGGAGATAGACTGTGCGGCATTGACTTCCGACTACCACGACGATTGGCTGTGCAAGGAACACGCCAAGAAGTGTATGAAAATGATCATTGAGACGGCCGGCATGTCCATGGAACTGCTGCTGGAAGGACAGGAAAGAGGTTACAGCTACCAATACGGGGACAATGTCGGCAATCACCAGTAAAAGGGAAAAGTCAGGCGGGCCGCTATTTTCTGTTACGGTACCGGAAGGTAGGGGGCGGTACCGGTAACGGTTTATCTAGCCCTTGACGTCAACCCTTGGTTAACAGGCTGCCCTGCAGCTCCGGGTAAAAGATGCTAAAACTTGCAGTTCGTTTCAACTCCAGTGCGGGCGACGGGGAGAATGGATGATGGATACCATCGCTATGATAACCGATTACATTGCCGCAGCCTTGACGGTCACCGGTTCAGCAGTAAAG
>PWRZ01000102.1 GCA_003563385.1 Syntrophomonadaceae bacterium | reverse complement strand
TTTCCTTCCAGCGCATATTTGATGGCAACGAGTACTGGCACAGAATTTTTCCTAACCGTGGAAATATAGCCACGGATCCGACAGAACATATCTGCCCCCCGGGCGCTGCGAAAAACGCCAGAGATCTTCTGCTTTACTTTCACCATTCTGATGTCTCGCTCCGCCAGGTTATTACCGAAGGTCTTCAACTACACACTCAGCGAACGTTTCCAGGCAATTTAAAATAACACATCCCTTCCATCCCTTGCATGGCAAGGAGTTTGACATGATCAGCAAACATAACTGCTGGGGTGAAAACCGGGTCTTCTTTTTCAACCCCGAAGGCAAAATGACATCCGTCCCGTCTCATTGGACCAGTGAGGTTCTGCCGAATCCGTTTGTGATGCAATCAGCGGGGCGCTGCATTCTACATTACCAGGACTTAGGCGTTATGGCTAAGCTACTCAAAGCAATTGATAAAGAAATTTCTAAAACAGAAGGCGAATAAATGTGTAAAGCAAATAACGCCGCATGTGTAAACCGTATTATGCCGTCAATGGTTTTTAGAGCTATGAGGGTAGTAAGTATGGTATATAAAATGTGCTATTGACAATACTGTTATTGTGTGACATAATTAGCTTAACACAAGAGTAAGGAGCTAGATTATGTCAAAACCACGGGACGCCAAAGAGGAAGCGCTAAAACAACAGGGGGTTTTAAACCCCCAACCGGAAAAAGTGTTGGACGAACTTTTTCTAAGCAGCGATTTCTTCGACCCTCGGGACCTGGTACAGGTCAAGTACGAAATGGTACGGCGCGTGGTTAAAGACGACTACCCGGTGAACCTGGCAGCGCGGTTGTTCGGCTTCTCCCGCCCCACTTTCTATCAGGTCAAAAATGCCTTTGAGAAAGAAGGCCTGCACGGTTTCCTGCCCAAGCAAAGAGGCCCTAAGTCCGGTCATAAGATCGACCGGGAAGTGATCGGTTATCTTGAAGAATTGCTAAAAGAAGACCCATCTTTGCGACCGAAAATGCTGGCTGAAATGGTGCGGAACAGATTTGGTTATCCAGTCCATCCCCGCAGTATAGAGCGTGCCCTTGACCGCAGAAAAAAAAACGCTAAAACAGAGCCCGACCTCTAGCCCGGATATCGAAGAACGCTATGAAGAACTGCGCAACCAGGCGTTGGGAAAACCAACAGCGGTGAAAACCCCCTTAGGGCTGGCGTTACTGTTGCGCAAAGGCACAAAAGCTTGGATGACAGCTTGGCGTCAACCTGAGGTAACCACACCGGAGCAACCTCTGGCACCGCTGCACTCTTGTGAACTGACCATGCTGCTGGCGGAAATGATACTGAGGAGGCAAAAGGGTGAACAACCTGAAAGTTCGTCCCATACACCTACAGCGCAACGCGTACCTTTACATTCGTCAATCAAGCCTGAAGCAGGTGGCGAAAAATACCGAAAGCACCAAACGCCAATATGCGCTTCGCCAGCAGGCGGTGGCGCTCGGCTGGCCTTTGGAGCAGATCTGCCTCATTGACAGTGATATGGGCCAATCCGGTGCTTCCAAAGAGCGCAGTGGTTTTAAGCAGTTGGTGGCGGAAGTCAGCCTGGGCCGAGCCGGTGTCGTGCTTGGTCTGGAGGTTTCACGCTTGGCCAGAAGTTCTACCGAGTGGCACCGCCTGTTGGAGATCTGCGCGCTTACCGACACGTTAATCCTGGACGAAGACGGGATCTACAATCCCAATGATTTCAATGACCGGCTTGTCCTGGGCCTTAAAGGCACGATGAGCGAAGCGGAATTGCACATCTTAAGGTCGCGGATGCGCGGCGGTGTTTTGAGCAAGGCAGAACGCGGCGAGCTCAAGATGCCGCTGCCCATCGGCTTTGTTTACGACGAGCAGGATCAGGTAGTCTTAGATCCCGACAGCCAGGTGCAGGAAACAATCAGGTTTCTTTTCAAGACCTTTTGCTGTTGCGGCAGCGCCTTTTCCACGGTAAGAGTTTTTAACGAGCAAGGACTGCAGTTTCCCAAGCGCATGTATAGGGGCTTTCGCACCGGTGACCTGGTATGGAGCCCGATTACGCATTCCAACGTAAGAAGAGTATTACATAACCCGCGCTATGCCGGTGCCTTTTTTTACGGCAGAACGAAGGTTCAGCAAAACATCGACGGCACAAAATCTATACTCAAACTGCCGGAAGAAAGCTGGCATTCTCTTATTCCCGACGCTCATCAGGGTTACATTTCTTTGGAAGAATTCCGGGAAAACCAGAAAACCCTACAGCAAAACGCACAGGCCTACGGCTACGAGAACCGAAAAAGCCCGCCGAGGGAGGGAAACGCGCTTTTACAGGGCCTGGCGCTCTGCGCTGCTTGCGGCAGCCGCATGACAGTGCGTTATCACAGCGGCCCCATAGGCATTGTTCCCAACTATATCTGCCAGAAACACGGTATCGAGCATGCAGAGAAGATCTGCCAGAGCATTCCCGGCGCAGCGTTGGATTCCGCGCTATCCAAATTATTACTTGAGATCATCACCCCCCTGGCCCTGGAGGTAACGTTGGCCGTTCAAGAAGAGCTTAACGCCCGGGCGCAAGAGGTGCGCAACCTGCACAGCAAACGCTTGGAAGGGCTCCGTTATGAAGCCGAACTGGCCAAAAGGCGTTTTTTAAGGGTTGATCCGGACAACCGCCTGGTCGCTGATGAGCTCGAAGCTGATTGGAACGCAAAGCTTCGGGCGCTGAGCGAAGCGCAGGATGAGTTCGAAAAACTATGCCGCCAGACCCCGGAAAATATCAGCAGTGAAGAGAGGTCTGAGATTTTACGTATCGCCACCGATTTTACCCGGCTCTGGGAGGACAAAAACCTTCCGGATCGGGAACGTAAGCGTATCATCAGGCTGATCGTGGAAGATGCCTCCCTGTTAAAAAACGGCAGGCAAATCACGGCCAAAATTCGCTTTAAAGGCGGAGCAACTAAAGAGCTGGTGACAATGCGAACTCCAAACTTTTTTGAGACCTTTAGGACCGATCCAGAGGTGGTGCAGGAGATTGACCGCTTATTAGAGAACCATTCGGAAATCGCCATCGCTGCCATTCTTAATGAAAAAGGCTATATCTCCGGCAGGAGGACTGCTTTTACTCCGAATATGGTCAGCGCCATTCGGCGCAGGCACGGGTTAAAGGATCGCTACACCAGGTTTCGCGAAACCGGTATGCTTACTTTAGATGAAATTGTCAAAGAACTCGGCGTATCTACTGAGACAGTCAAAAAGATGCGTAAAAAAGGTTTATTGAAAGGACAGCGGGCCCGCAGTGAATTACTTTTTGAAAAACCGGATCAGGATTTTTGCCAGCAGCTAAATGATCAAGGACAAAATTATATAGACACGGGTGCTACCGTTTCGTCATCATCCACAGGAGGTGCAGTATGATGCATAGTTCTTATCGAAAGGAACCCGGAAATCATACATGAAGGCCAGCGTTTCCCGCCGGTATTCTTGCAGGCGATTTAGCATATTTCTTGCCTTACCCTGTTTGGGCCGGCCCCGTTTGCCTTTTTCCT
>PWRZ01000202.1 GCA_003563385.1 Syntrophomonadaceae bacterium | reverse complement strand
TAATAGAAAAAGGCTTTGAAGTATACAAGACAAGAAGCGACCCTTTTGAAGAAGTTTCCATAGAAGAAAGAGCTGCGCTGGCAAATTCCCTTGATGCCGACTTATTTTTAAGCTTACATACAGACCTGGGAGGGTTCTCAGGATACGCTTTTTACGTCCCGGACAAGCCCGGAATACACAAAGATAAAGTAGGCCCATGTGAAAGCGTAAGGACCAGGAGCAGGGAAATAGCGGAAAATCTGGACCAAAAAATTAAGCAGATAGGGCCGATACAATCCCTGGGAGTAAGGTCAGAAGAGATTACTTACTATGGGAGTAAAAGCGGGGGCGCTTTGCCAATGTCCATAATGTCCGAAGTTCCGGTAATGACATTGGAGCTGGGCTTTTTAGACAACGGAGTAGACGGCCCCTTTCTGGTATCGGATGAAGGAAAACGGCTCTGGGTAGATAAGCTACTGGAAGCCATCGACATGAATATTTTTACGGCGGGTGCCCCGGTTATGGAAACAGAGCCCCTTTAATTGTACAATTCTCTCATCTGGATTGAAAGGTCAATAAGAATATAATCCGCCATATCTTCCAGCTTGTTAAATTCCGATATAAGCCTGCTGAACTGCCATTCTCTCAGGTTTGCCAGTTTCTCCAGCCCGGAGCCTCCCGGAACCAGCAGCAACCCCTGCGGCCCTTCGACAATTATCTGCTCGATGTCTTTTTCCCCTTCCACGAGGTGGTATAGGTTAAACGGGGCTTCCACGTTTAGAAGGGTATCTATATCTGCCGTGCCCAGGTCTGCATCAATTATACAGCACTTTTTTCCCAGAGACTGCAGCGCCAGTGAAACGTTAATAAGGATGGTACTTTTACCCACCCCGCCCTTACCGCTGCTGAAAGCTATGACCCTGCTGGGGGCGGCTTTGCTCTTTCTCCCGGCACGCGAAATTGAAGTGGGAGCTGTAAGGGTAAGGGTGCGCCCGCCGCTGAAGCTCCTGCCTATAACTTCGGAGCGAAAAGAAGTCCCGGCATCTTCTACGAATTCTATATCCACTATTGTTCCCACCGGCAGGGGTATGAATCTTCTCTGGTGCTCAGGCATCGAAACAACCCATGACTTTTCATCCCGGGACAAAATTCTTGTAGGAAAAGAGTTTTTATAGAGTGTGGAATTTAGGGGGGTAATAATAATATCCTGGAGAGCTTTTTGTAACTTTGCCATATCCTTTGTTTTCCTGTCTATATTCTTATTATGTAATTCCACTACCGGCTGCAGTTTTCCTGTCAACCGGGGACCGTTAAGGTAAGTTTATTTTTTAATGATAATAATTCAGTATGGTGTCCCTTTAATTCCCGTTAAGGTAAATTTATTTTTTAATGATGATAATTCAGTATGGTGTCCCTTTAATTCTCCTCCTTTAATTCTCCCATTTTTGCGCAGAAAATGAGAACCAGGGGCCTAATCTATCTATTTTATTTTTTAAAAACCAGGACATACTAACATGGAGGTGCTCGGTATGGTTTTTACTAAAAACATTATCTTTATTGTGCTGATGCTCCTGATACTCTCCTCTGCAGGGTGTAATGTAGAGGAAAACTCTGAAGAAAACAATCAGGAGGATAAAGAAACGCCCGGGGTAATAGAAGAAATGGAAAGCGGCCTGTTAGAAATCATGCAGCAGGCAGATTTGATTCCCGTAATAGAGATGGATGAAGAAGACCAGGCGGATAGAGACGCTGAAACGGGGGAACAGGAAGGCGATGAACAAGAAGGAGCAGAAGAGGTAGATGAACCGACTTTTGAAGAAACCATCCTGGGCGAAGTATTAAAAAGAGAAATAGAAACTGAATCCCAAGAACAAGAGCTTCCTGAAGATACAGAAGAGATCTGGGATAACATAAAAATTACCATCACTGAACTGCATGACCAGTGGAATGAGCTGGAGCCGCTTCTTGTCAGGGAAAATGTTTCCGGGGATCAAATTAGTGATTTTGAGGAAGATCTAGACAGCTTAACGGTGTTCAGTACAGAGCAAAACCGGTTTGCTGTTTTAACGGCCGCAAACCGGCTTACCGGACATTTGGCAAATTTTATGGTTCCTTTTGCCGAAAACCCTGTCTCCAAAATATATGAACTGAAATTTCACCTGAGAACTATTCTGCTGCAGGCCGCGGCAAATAACTACGAAGAAGCTCGGGGAATTCTGGCTGACATGAAGGAACAAAGGGAGTCCCTAACCTATGCGCTGGAGAAAGAAGACGCCGAAGAACTCGATATATCCTTAAACAACCTGCAGGGTGCCCTGGACAAACAAAATCCCGGACTTGTTAATATAAAAGCTGCTATCGTTATGGAAAAATTAGTCCAGGTAATCGAAAAACTGGAATAACAAACCCATCCTGGACCCGGCAGGCCACCCTGATACATCCTGGAGTCCACCATCATCAGTTCACCCCTTTGTCTTGATATTATTTCCATGGAAATTATTTGTCAAGGAATTTCACGGTTGGGGAGCCCGGCGTTCGCTCTATGATAAGTATTATCCGCCTACTTGGAGCATAATAACTTAAGACTATGTTTTAGGATGGATGTTAGATAATATGGATAGATTTTTTAGAGGATTTACAGCAGGGATTGTTGGTGGAGTTTTTATGAATATTTGGACCCTGGTAGTCCTTTTTATTTTTGATTGGGAAATTATCCGTTTTATCGATTGGGCCGGAATCATCATTTTTGGTGATTTGCCCAGAAGTCATTTAGAAGGTTTATTTGCCTTCTTTATGCAATTACTATGGGCAGGGTTACTGGGTATAATTTTTGCTTATCTAATTCCCCAGATTACTTCCAGGGGTTATATGCTTAAAGGGGCAATTTTTGGAATATTAGCCGGGTTTATTATTTATGCGATACCAACTTTGTTTCAAATCCCCTTTCTTAAAGATCACTCATTAGCAACAGCAACAGCAAATCATTTGGGTGGGTTGATTTGGGGACTCACTACAGCAAGGACCCTCTACTGGTTGGACAAAGCAATTGTTAAATAATTTTCTACACCACCAGCCGGCTTATCAGTGCAGGTGGACAACGTAGAACTCTCTTTCTGGGTAAGACTTATGCAGCTGAAGACAGGAACGCAGCGCCTCCTCGCTCTCTTAGAATGTGTTGATAACGGCTACCTGTTCCAGGATCCTTGCATCAAACTGATAACCTTTATGCGTCGGCACGGCTATGTCCCGCAGTATGTTTGGTAAGGCCTGCCGGTTGATTCTGGCGGTGTGGCGTATTGGGCCTGTTCAGGGGCGTGGGCATACGGCTTTTCCAGGACTGACAGTAAACGATGCAGCGGGCTGAAGTCATTCTCCTTCTCTGCGGCCTCTAATGCGGCTTCGACCTGGTGGTTGCGGGGAATGATGGCCGGGTTTTTGTCACGCATGAGCTTCTGCGACTCTGCGATGGACTGCTTTTGCCTCGCCCGCCTAGCCTGCCACTTTTCCAGCCATTGCTGAAATTCATTTGTCTCAGACATCGGCGTGTTCCGGGTTTCTTCAAAGGTCAGGGCCAGGAATGTAT
>PWRZ01000099.1 GCA_003563385.1 Syntrophomonadaceae bacterium | reverse complement strand
TGAAAATTATGGCCGGAATGGATATTGCCGAAAAAAGACTCCCCCAGGACGGGAACATCCACTTTGAATGGCAGGGTAAAGAAATAAATGTCCGTGTATCGACCATTCCCACCATTTACGGTGAAAAGATGGTCCTGCGCCTTTTTGACCCTGACAGGGTGATCATGCCCATAGAGAACCTCGGTTTTAATGTTCACAATCGCCGGCGTTACCTGGAATTTTTAAAGCATGCTTACGGCATGATCCTTGTCACCGGTCCCACCGGGTGCGGTAAGACTACCACGCTCTACTCCACCCTGCAGTATATTAATAACCCGGGCAAAAACATCCTTACCGTGGAGGACCCCGTTGAATACCGCCTCCATGGAGTCAACCAGGTGCAGGTAAATCACAGGATCGAGCTTAGTTTTGCCCGTTGCCTGCGTACGGTTCTCCGCCAGGACCCCAATGTGATCATGGTTGGCGAAATACGCGATGCCGAGACTGCGGAAATAGCGACCAGGGCGGCCATTACCGGCCACCTGGTATTTTCAACACTGCATACCGGTGACGCGCCGCGGGCCATAACCAGGATGCTCGATTTGGGAGTGGAGCCCTTTATGCTGACCTCTTCACTGGTGGGCATTGTATCGCAGCGGTTGATACGTCTAAACTGCACCGGCTGCCTGGAGGAGTATACACCTTCAGAGGGAGAAAATTTTGCCTACCGGGAGCTGTTTAGTGACAGTGCCAGGCTCCCCCCTTTCTATCGCGGTAAAGGGTGTCCGGAATGCTGCTATAGCGGCTTTAAAGGGCGAACCGCCATTCACGAGGTGATGGCGGTGAGCGATACGGTACGCAGGCTGATCAGGGAATCCGGCGATACGGAGAAAATCAGGCGGCATGTTGTCTCACAGGGCATGATTACTCTTTTAGAGGATGGTATGCAGAGAGCTGAGAAAGGTATCACTACTATCCAGGAAGTCATGCACGAAGCATACAGCGCATTTTAAACGGCGCCGGTGAACGGTGTAAGGCTTACCGGGGAAAGTTCAAGGAGGTGCGGGCATGCCCGTTAGTACCGGTTTTTTCAGGAAGGCTGTTGACAGCAGGAATGGTTTCACCCTTTTGGAATTAATGGTGGTTATTGTTATCATAGGAGTGCTGGTGGCCATCGGGGTTCCCGTGTATAACAATATACAGCGAAGTGCGGCGCAGAGAGCCCATGATGCCAACCTGCGCGTTATTGACACGGCTGTCGTAATGTTTCAGGCCGGTGAGGGACGCGATGTCGATAATTTAAAAGAACTGCGGGACCTTGGTTACATACAGGAAATACCGATGATACCTGCTGCGCTGGCCCGGCAATTTGAGGGGATTGACGGCTACTACATTTCCGGGGACCCCCTCAAGTCATGGCCAGTCGGTGACTGGGATGGCTACCGCAGCGGCGATTCTGCCGCTGAAGGCGGCGATTTAACAGGAACGGGGGAATAAGACGTGTCTATTTTTCCCCCTCGGGCCCGCAGAAGCAGTATCAATGACGCGCTCCTTTACCGCAATGGCCCCGCTGTTTTGGGGAGGCGGCTGAAAAGCTTTATTTTTGGACGGCGCCTCCATGCCGGGGACCTCCGAAACTTCAGCTTCCAGTTTGCGGCCATGAGCAAAGCGGGCATACCCGTCCTGGAAAGCCTTTATCTTCTTGCTGAAAAGGCCGAAAAGAAAATTTTAAAAGATAGCCTTATAAAAGTTGCCCGGGGCGTAGAGAGGGGCAATTCTCTGGCTGATTCACTGTGTGAACAAAAGGATGTTTTTCCTGATTTAGTGGTAAACGTGGCCAGGAGCGGTGAGGACAGGGGCGTACTGCCGCAGGTTCTTCAGAGGCTGGCGCTCCACTTCGAAAAGCAGTTCGAGCTGGAGCAGAGAATAAAAGCGGCAACGGTCTACCCCAAGATAGTTGCCGCAGTCATCTTTATAGTGGCAATATTTCTGCTCTCCAAAGTGCTGCCGAGCTTTGTTTTAATATTTGAGAGCATGGGTGTCGAGCTCCCCTTACTTACCAGGGCCGTCCTGGAGGGTGCCCGCGTTATCGCTGTCAACTGGTACCTGGTCTTGTTTATTATCTTAGTGGCTGTATATTCCTGGAGGTCAATAACCAAAACTGAAAAAGGATCCCTGGCCCGTGATAAGCTGCTGATATCCCTCCCCCTACTTGGACCCATTTATTGCTCGGTAATGGCGGCCCGCTTCTGCCGCACGCTGAGCACTATGCTTCACAGTGGGGCGGGGATTTTGGAATCGCTGCAGCTGGCCCAAAATGTTGTTGAGAACAGGTTTTTTCACGCGGGCATTAACGCTGCCAGGGAAGATATTGCCGGTGGTTGTTCCCTTTCCCGTTCTTTTACCAACTGCAGCGGGCTGTTTCCAGCGGTAGTAATCAGCATGGTCGGCGTCGGAGAGAAGACGGGCTCCCTGGTAGAAGTTCTTTCGACAGCCGCCGAGTACCTGGAAGCGGAAGCCGATTACACCATAAAGCGCTTCAGTTCCATACTGGAGCCTGTTTTGATCCTTTTCCTTGCCGCCGTGGTAGGGGGGCTGGTGCTCTCGGTTATGACGCCCATGTTTGAAATTTTTGAAATGGTCAGGTAAAAACAGCTGTGAGGCCGGTTCATGATTAAGAAAAATGTATTTGCAGGCGAAGAAGGGCTCACCCTTGTTGAGGTGGCCGTTTCAGTTGCCCTTTTGGGAGCAGTTACGGTATCGCTGCTGTTTATTCTTGCCGGGGGCATCAGTGCGGTTTTTACCTCTGGCCGCCAGACGCAGGCGGCTGCCCTGGCACAGGAAAAAATGGAAAGCTTGAAGGCAGTCCCTTACGAGGAACTGGAAAGCAAGGCTGTCCTCCTGGATGGCGGCCGGGAAAGTGAACAGCCCGGGATGCCCGGTTTTGAAATCTCTTATGGAATTGACAGAAAAACCGTTCTTGTGGAAAATTATCTCCTGCAGGGGCTGGAGATAGAGATAGAGGTATGGTATGAAGGGACGCGCAGACCTGTTTCGATTACTTCTTTCGTGGGGCCGCTTCATGAGTTGCGGTAGCAGGTGCCGGCTGCTCAGGGAAGGTTTCATTCTCCTGGAGCTTGTTGTGGCCGCCGCCCTGGTGGGCCTGGTTATGGCCTCCCTGTTTACCTTTTTTGTCTTCGGTATGAAGGCGTTTTACCGCAGCGCCTCCCGTGCCGACCTACAGCAGAATGCCCGTATAGCCGCCGATTTTATAACCGGTGAGCTGCGTTATGCCGGGAACCTGGAACTTGTTGGAGAAGATAAGATCAGCTATACCTGTTATTCGAGCGGGAAAATAAGGACCATAAAAAAGAAACAAAACGAAGTTGTAATTCTTACAGGCAGTGCCGAGAATAAAATCGCCTATAATATTGAGGAGCTCTCGTTCAGCTCGAGCTCTAAAAGCGGCAGCGTTATTTCGTTTGCTGTGCGGGCAGCGGACAGCGATAATACCGTGCTGATCAGGTCGGCGGTAAGGGTTAAAAATGAATAAACGATTAAAGGAGGATAATAGCGCTATTATCTGCAATGACAGGAAAGGCTCAGTGATGATCCTGGTCGTGGTAATAACCGCTGTCATACTGCTGCTGGGAGGCGCCCTGCTCGATATTGCCTTAACGGATGTCAGGATCGCCCGAAATTATCAAAATGCCCAAAAAGCATATTACCTGGCAGAATCGGGAATTGAGAAGGCGGTTGCTCTGCTTGTGGAGCATGATGCCTCCTTCCGCGGCTCTTTTTACGGTGAAGATGATGGTGGCGGTACGTTTGCGGTAACAGTATCCGCTTTTCCCGGGGATGATGGGGGCGAGTGGCTGCATATTCAATCCACGGGTACCGTGGACGGGGCCCGTGACCTGGTGGGCCTCAGGTTCCAGGTATTGCCGCCGCTTCCGGCGACATATGTCCATGCTGCATCGCTGGGATGGCTGGACGAAAAAAGCGGCTTGATTGCGGGCGATACCGATTACAAGGGTGAGGAGGCGCTCCTTTTAAGTTCCGCTGCTCCCGGCAGCGGTGTGCTGCTCCTTGAGCCCGGTCCGGCAGCTATTTCATCGAAAGCACTTTTTTTCGAAGGCGATCCGTCCCTGAAACTGGAAGGTATACTTACACTTTCTGCGGAAGTGATAGTATTTAGAGGTACTGTCTACCTGGACTGCGATTGCAGTGCCCTGCTGTTTGTAGAAGGACCGTCTGGCCGGGCTGGAAAGGTCTACTTCGTGGAGCCGGTCCGGCATTCAGACGGCAGTGTTGTCCTGCAGCCGGGATGCTACCAGTTTGGCGGGGATTATACCGTAAATGCGGGGAGTTCCCAGGCGGAGGTGCGCTCATATGAAGTTTTCCCGGCTGTCCCAGGGACAATGTCATGGTACTCGTGGGCAGGGGGCGAAGGGCTGTAAAAAAAGATCCTGCCGCTGCGGCCTGACACTGATCGAGCTTCTTGTCTACATTTCCATCCTGGCTCTTTTAACTGCGCTGATTGCCTGGCAGATGCCGCCCCTTTCCCGCTGGAGCCTTGAATCGGCTGCGAGGGTAATGGCCGGGAATATCAGGCTGCTGCGCCAGGAGGCGATCAGTACCGCAAATACTCAAAAAGCGGTATTCTATATATACAATGACTGCTACAGCTTAAGCCTGGAAGAGGGGAACAGGTGCATAGAGCTGCCGGAGGAGATCCGCTTTAAGGGGTTGACCACCTTTCCGCTTCAGGACAACGTACCGTACGTTCATTTTAACAGGCTGGGCAGGCCCAGCAGCGGGGGTACCGTTATACTGCAGTCCGGCAGTGCGGAAAAGCGCTACGTTATTGTGACGCCGGTTACCGGAAGGGTGAGGGTCTCCAGGGACCCCCCCGCGCACTGGTGATCCCGGTATAATTATAGCAAACCTGAGGGTGAATTGAGGGTGAGTTAAAATGACAGCGGAAAAAGCAAACGGGCAAAAAGGCCTCCCCGGGGCCCCGGTCAATCCGCATAAAAATATTGTCCTGACCGGTTTTATGGGCTCGGGAAAGACAACTGTAGGCCAACTGCTGTCGCGGATGTTGAAGGTAAAATTCCTGGATTCAGACGAAATAATTTGTGCCGTCACCGGTATGAGCATAAGTGATATTTTCAGGGAGCGCGGTGAGGATTATTTCCGTGAGAAGGAGGCCGAAATAATTGAACAGCTGGGCAGCGAACCGCCGGGGACGTGTGTTATTGCCACCGGTGGAGGGGCCGTTTTAAGAGAAAGTAATGTTCAGTCATTGAGGAAGCACGGTATCATAGTTTACCTGGATATCAGCGCGGAGGAAGTATACCGCCGCCTGCAGGGATGCACGAACAGGCCTCTCCTGGAGGGCGACAACCCCCGGGGCAAAATTGCGGAGCTGTTAAATAAAAGGCTCCCTTACTACCGCCGGGCCGATATCTGTATTGATGCATCTGTATCTCCTGAAAAGGCTGCCCGCTCTATAATCGATGCCCTGAGCTCCTCACAGGGTCAATAGACGGCGTGCATTGCGGCAAGCATTTACTTAAAAAGCGCTCCCCAAAATGGCGAAGGCACCGGCTGTGAAGATGTCGTGGTTAATTTTAATTAATTAGCAGGAATTTCCCTGCAGGGGTTGAATTTAGAAATTGATTGGGGGAATAGTATAAATACCTGACAAAACGAGGTAATCTGTATGGAGACGGAAAGCAAAACGATACTGGTGCTGCACGGGCCCAACCTTAACCTGCTGGGAAGCAGGGAGAAAGAAATATACGGGGATGTTACCCTGGAGCGGATAAACGAGATGATTGCCGTGGAGGCCCGGAAGAACGGGCTTAAGGTAGAGTGCTATCAATCTAACAGCGAGGGCAGGCTGGTAGATCTCATTCATACCGCTCCGGGCAGGTACCGGGGCATAATCATCAACGCCGGTGCGCTGACCCACTACAGTATTGCCTTAAGGGATGCCCTGTCGGCGGTGAGTATTCCTTCTGTAGAGGTGCACCTCTCCAATATATATGCCCGGGAAGAATTCCGCCACCGCTCCGTCATTGCTCCCGTTGTTTGGGGACAGGTTAGCGGCTTCGGCCCCCTCAGTTATATACTGGCCCTGCAGTCACTGGCAGCCCCGGCAGTTGAGAAGAGTTGACCAGTTTTGAAATGGAATCAAGGTTGACTAAAGCCCGCCGTAAGATGACCGATGAGGGCATAGAAGCAGTCCTGGTTACCCACAATGCCAATGTATTTTACTTAAGCGGTTTTAGCGGGAGCAGCGGTTTTATCCTGTTGACGCTGGAAGAAGCTTTTTTATACACCGATTTCCGCTACCTGCAGCAGGCCGAGGAGCAGGCCCGTTTTTTTGAAGTTGTCAGGGTGACAGGCAGCAATGATTATGAGAGCGCAGCCGCTTTTCTTAAAAAGAAGGGCCTAAAAACCCTTTACCTGGAAGAAGCTCATATCACGCTGAGAGAGTATAACCAGCTTCAAGAAAAGATACGCCTGACTGCCGCTGCGGTCGAGCTGCTGCCTCTTCACAATTTTTTTGAAGAATTAAGGGCATTAAAGGAAGATTCCGAAATTGAATTAATAAAAAGTGCTGCCGCTGCAGCTGATGAAGCCCTGCGGCAGACGGTTTCCCTGCTGAAGCCTGGAATGACGGAGCTGGAGGTAGCAAGCGAGCTGGAGTACCGCCTGCGCAGGGGGGGCTCGGAACGGCTGCCTTTCGATATTATCGTCGCTTCCGGGGTCCGTTCTTCTCTCCCTCACGGCGTCGCCACAGGGAAGCTCATTAATGAAGGTGAGCTGGTCACCATTGACTGCGGGGCTGTTTATGGAGGCTACAGCTCCGATGTTAGCAGGACTTTTGTTTTGGGGAGCCCCTCCCAAAAGCAGCAGGAGATATTTGACCTGGTGCTTGAGGCCCAGCAGTTGGGCATCGGCAGCCTGAAAAGCGGTGTGGAGTGTTCCTCTGTTGACGCGCTTGTGCGCAATTACCTGCAAAAGAGAGGTTATGGAAGCTGCTTCGGCCACGGCCTCGGTCACGGGGTGGGCATAGAGGTACACGAGCTTCCGACCCTGTCGCCGAGGGGAAAAGGAACCCTGCAGGAAGGTATGGTTTTTACGGTGGAACCGGGTATTTACCTGGAGGGGTGGGGAGGAGTAAGAATTGAGGACCTTGTCGTTTTAACTCCCGGTGGCCCCAGGATTATTACTGCCGTGGAAAAATATTTTGAGGTTGGTTGAACTTTTACCGGGGGGAGTGATTGATGGAATGATTTCTACCAATGATTTTCATACCGGCTTAACTATCGAGCTGGAGGGAGAGGTCTATATCATTATCGAGTTCCAGCATGTCAAGCCGGGCAAGGGTGCGGCGTTTGTCCGTTCGCGGTTAAAGAACATGCGCACCGGTGCTATTGCGGAAAAGACTTTTCGAGCGGGTGAAAAAGTCCCCCGGGCCATGGTGGAGAGAAAAGAAATGGAATACCTTTATCAAAGTGGGGAAGAATATATTTTTATGGATACGGAAAACTATGAGCAGATTTTCCTCAGTGCCAAGCAGCTGGGGGACAACTTAAAGTATTTAAAGGAAAACATGAAAATATACGTGCTGTTCTTCAAGGGGGAAAGCATTGGAATAGAGCTGCCCCACTCTGTGGAGCTCAGGGTTGTTGAAACCGACCCCGGGTTCAAGGGAGACACCGCTGCAGGAGGGAGCAAACCGGCCAGGCTGGAAACGGGGCTTGTTGTGCAGGTGCCGCTTTTTATTAACGAAGGAGATGTCTTAAGGATCGATACACGTTCAGGTGCCTACCTGGAGCGCGTCTAGTTTACAATTTAGAACAAGAGGCAGCACCTTACCTTAAGCTGCCGTTCCATAGCTGTTGAAACCGGAATTAAATAATAGAAAGGGGTTTTTATTGATGGAAGATCTGCATTCCAGACTGGGTTACCTGCGGGGACTGGCTGAAGGACTGGGCCTTAACGATGATACCAAGGAAGGCAAAGTGATCCGTCAGATTATTGCTATCCTGGATGATATTGTCGATTCGCTCGATAACTTAAAGGAAGACTACGAGGAACTGTTTTCGTATGTTGAGGCTGTCGATGAAGATCTTACCGAGCTCGAAAACGATATTATTTCCGAAGATGAAGAGATCGATGAATATGATGACGATCTTGACGATGAATATGATGTCAGTTTTACGGTGGAGTGCCCGGAGTGCCGCCAGGAAGTGCCCATTGACGAGGATATTCTCGAAAATGAAGAATCCCTGGAGGTCCTCTGTCCCAGCTGCGGCAGAGTTGTATTTATAAATGATGAAGACTGGGAAGATGAAATTGAATGCCTTGATGAAGAAGGGGGCAGGGAAGAAGAACAGGAAGGCGATAAGGAGTAGTAATTAGATTCTTATCCGTAAAGTCTTGCGAAAGCCTTGCCTAATTTTGGCAAGAATACAGTTTCCCGGTTCTGGCTCGTCCAGGTCAGGCCCTGGAAAAATAATACATTGTTTTATAACATGCTCCCGGCCATGGGTTTGGCCGGGAGTTTCTTTTTGTAAAAAAGAATGCAGCCCCTGCATAAAAGGGCATTTTTTAAAATAGTATTTTCTAAAAGGCGGGCAACGGTATTTCAAATAATGGAAGGTGAGCTGTTTGTGGCGTTTAACCCGAATATTGTTATGGAACAGATCTGCCCTTTCCTGGCACCAGGTATCAGCCGTATTATCGAAGCGCTGCCCGTGGAGCTGCTGTCCAGGTTGGAGGAAATACGGATCAGGCACTCCAGGCCCCTTACAGTATACTGGGCCGGTGGAGAAGCGTACCTATCCAGTAAAGGGGTGGTTTCCCGTATAGAAGACGCCCGGCCCGCCAGCGGGGAGGACATCGAAAAAACTGTTGAGCTGATAAGCGGCTATTCACTGTATGCTTATGAAGATGAGCTCAGGCAGGGCTACCTGACCATCCCGGGCGGTCACCGCGTCGGCCTGGCCGGAAGGGCGGTTGTAGAAGGGGGAAAAATTAAAACTATAACCGATATCAGTTTCATTAATTTTCGTGTTGCCAGGCAGGTCAAGGGCGCCGGCACCAAAGTGCTCCCTTTTCTTGTAGACAGGCGTAGCGGAAATATTTTAAATACCCTTATTGTATCGCCGCCGCAAGGTGGTAAAACGACCCTGTTAAGGGACCTGGCACTACTGATCAGCAGCGGTGTGGGTGTTGTGGGGCAGAGGGGAAAAAAAGTGGGCATTGTCGATGAGCGCTCCGAGATAGCAGGATGTTACCAGGGCGTTCCCCAACTGGATATCGGTTTTCGTACCGACGTGCTTGATTCATGCCCCAAGGCGGAAGGGATAATGATGCTGTTGAGGTCCATGTCTCCACAGGTGATCATAACTGACGAGATCGGGAGAGAAGAAGATGCCGGCGCCATTGAGGAGATTATTAACGCCGGCGTGGTGATAATCGCCTCCGCCCACGGGAGCAGCCTGGAGGAGATATGCCGCCGGCCCATACTGGGCTGCCTGCTGGAGAAGAATTACTTCGAAAGATTGATTTTTCTAAGTAATAAAAAAGGGCCGGGAACGCTGGAGATGATCGTGGAAGGTGAAAAAGGGCTGCCACTTTATTCTGCCCGCAGCGGATGGGAGTAGCCGGCGGAGATGTACCTTAAACTGAGCGGTGCCATTTTAATAATTACAGCTGCATATTTGTATGGGAACAACGTTTCAGCAGCATTTCGGCAGCGCGTGCGCTGCCTGGAAGAGCTGTTAATGTCCCTGGAAATGCTCCAGTCCGAAATTGGGCACGGCCTTACACCGCTTCCGGAAGCCTTCCTTAACCTGGGGAAAAGAATGAATGACCCCGCCGGCAGCCTCTTCCTGGAGACGGCGCAGTATATGAAGCTGAACAGAGGACTGAGTGCCCGTGAATGCTGGATGAAGGCCCTGAAGAAGAATTTCTTAGAAATGGAATACATGAAAAAAGACCTTCATCTTCTGGAGCGCTTCGGTAAGGTCTGGGGGAAGGGCGATAAAAAGGGCCAGCTGGCCCAGGTCGCTTTAATGCAGGAATCATTGAGACAGGCCCTTGCAGAAGCGCGGGAAGAGCAAGCCAAAAACGGCAAAATTTGGAGATACCTTGGCTTAATGGGTGGAATTACAGTGGTCATTTTTCTGTTTTAACGCGGAGAAAGGGGCATGGCAATGGATGTGCTCAGGGTTGATCTCATTTTCCAGATCGCCGGAATTGGCATTTTTATATCTATACTGAACATTGTCCTTAAACAAGCCGGCAAAGAGGAACAGGCACAGATGCTCACACTTGTGGGGGTGGTGGTAGTACTGCTGCTGGTCCTGCAGCTGGTGGCAGACCTGTTCAACAACATCAGGGTAATATTTAATTTGTAATATCAAGCAGGTGTTTGGGCATGGAGATAGTGCCGGTGGTTGCTTTTGGCGTTGTTGCGGCCATTTTTGTGCTCTTTATACGCCAGAATCGACCGGAAATAGCTCAGCTGCTTTCCCTCGCTGCAGGGGTTGTTATAGTAGTATTTGTGTTCGGCTACCTGGGAATGATCGTCGATGTAATAACAGAGCTGGCCGTTGATGCGGGCATGAACACAGTTTTTTTGAAAATACTTTTCAGGGTTATCGGGGTGGCCTACCTGTCAGAATTCGGCGCCCAGATCTGCAGGGATGCCGGTGAAGGCAGCATAGCCGGCAAGATAGAGTTTGCCGGCAAGCTTATTATCCTGGTTATGGCCGTGCCGGTAATAATAGCGGTGCTGGAAAGCATTCTCGGTTTTATGCCTTGAACCGCGGGGCGGGGGGAGCAGGGTTTGAACCTTATAAATGTTCCATGGACAGGCAGAGTATTTATATTTTTACCGGCAGCCCTTGTGGCGACGCTGTTCTGCTGGAACACTGCTTTTGCGGCGGAAGAGTACCACCACGTCGGCGGGGAGAATTCCGTGTTTGTTAAAGAATGGAAGCAGGTGGAGGAGTACTGGCGGGAAATGGAGGAAGAATTCGGTGATTTTATGCCCTCCTGGGACTTTAGCGATATATGGGAAATGAAAGAAGAGGGGTTTATACCGGGAGTAAAAGAAATAGCAGCGGGGCTTCTAAAGTTTTTCTTCGGAGAAATAGTAGGAAACTTAAGGCTGATGGGCCAGTTAATTCTCCTGTCTGTGGCTTCATCACTGCTAAAGGCGCTGAGGGGCAACTTTGCGGGTGAGGATGTTTCCAGGCTGGCGGAGGCTGTTACCTTTTTGGTTTTACTGGGGCTGGCCCTGAGCAGCTTCACAATAGCGGTGGAGATCGGCAGGAACGCGGTTGAAAACATGGTCACCTACATGCTCTCCCTGCTGCCCGTGCTGCTTACTTTAATGGCATCCATGGGGCATGTTACTTCTGTAAGCCTTTTTCACCCCTTGATTATTTTTTCTGTTAACCTGATGGCTTCCCTGGTACGCAACGTCATTTTCCCATTTATCTTTTTCGCCACCGTTCTTTACCTGCTGGACCACTTTTCACCGCACCTGAAGATCAACCGTCTGGCAGGACTTTTTAAAGAGGTCAGCACCTGGATGCTTGGGTTAATGTTAACCCTTTTTGTGGGCCTTACCGCCGTGAAAGGGGTGGCCGGCGGTATTGGTGACGCTCTCACACTTAAAACAGCACGGTTTATGACCGGGGCTTTCATTCCGGTGGTAGGGAAGATGCTTTCTGACGCCGTGGAAACCGTCCTCGGGTATTCGCTGCTGGTCAAAAACAGCGCAACCATAGCAGGGCTTGCCATTCTCGCATTCATGGTTGTGTTTCCCCTTATCAAGCTGCTCTCACTGGTAGTGATATACAAGCTGGCCGGGGCACTGGTTCAGCCTCTCGGGGAAGATTCCCTGGGAGATGCCCTCTACACAATGGGCAACTGCCTGATTATGATTTTTGCTGCAGTAGTTACGGTGGGGCTGGCTTTTTTTATCGGCATAGCCATTATTATAGGGGCCAGCAATGCTGCTGTTATGCTGCGCTGATCGATATGCGGGGTGAATTTAAATGATCGCTGTGATCGGTGAACTTGTAGAGCACCTGGTCATTATCATATTCCTGGCCGTGGTGCTGGAGATGTTACTTCCTTACGGCGTTTTCAGGCGTTACCTGCGCATGGTAACAGGTATACTTTTGATACTTGTCCTTCTCTCTCCCGTGCAAAAGATCATGCAAATAGCGCCGTACTGGGAGGAACCGGCATTCTTGTCGGGCTTCGAAGCTGAAGCGGACGGCAGGGAGCTGGCCTTAATCCTGGGGCGGGGTAAGGAAATCAGCGAGCACAGCACCGGGGCTGCCCTGGAGGAATATCGCTCCCGTTTATACACCTTTATTGAAAAAGAGCTGCTGCACCATGATTACGAGCTCGTCAGCTTGGAATTGTCGGTAGAGGAAGACCCTGAAAGCCCGCGCTTTGGTTCACTGGAAAAGATAAACGCCCTTGTCAGGGATGTGGCCGGGAATGGAGAGGAGGCTGCTGAAAGTTCCACCGGGGTCGGCCCAGTTATAGAAGAAGTAATAGTTTCGGTCAGCCTGGACGGCGACAACGGCCGGGAGGAACACGGCGGCAGTGATGGGAAGGCGGACTCCTGCAAAGACCGTGAATGCATCGAAAAAGCAGCACAGCTTGAAAATCACCTGGCCGCGCTGCTTGAGCTGCCCTTATCAAAAGTGCGCGTAGATTACCTGAAGGAGTGAACGAAATGAAAAAATTTTGGGACACAATAAAAAATATTGGGCTTAATATGCAGGAGGGCAGCAAAAAAAAGGGTTATTCTCTTTTGTTTCTGATATTTTTGGGAATAATATTAATGCTGGCGGGCACGGTTTCCTCTTCGTTAAAAAGGATACCCGGCAGCAGCGCTGACAGGAATGACTTGGACGCCGTGGAAACCGCCCCACCCGGATACGAAAAGTATGAAAGTGAACTGGGCAATTCATTACAGGATGTTCTTGAGCATATAGATGGGATAAGCCATGTGCAGGTATTCATTCATTTTACCTCCGGCGAAGAAAACCATCTGGCCCTGAACCGGGAGGAAAGCACGCGCCGGACAATCGAAACAGACAGGGAGGGGGGGAGCAGGGAAATTTATGAAGACAGCCACAGGGAAGAACACGTTGTCCTGCGCGAGAGTGGTGGAGGAGAGCATCCTGTTGTCTTAAGGGAAGATCCACCCACGGTCAAAGGGGTTCTGGTCGTGGCCAGTGGGGCGGAAAGCAGCGCGAACCGCCTAAAGATAGTGCGAGCCATTCAAAGTGTTCTTGACCTGCCTGTACACCGAATTGCAGTGTTGGAGCATGGAAAGGGAAAGTAAAACTGCAAAGGAGGTGCCTGAAAGGCTGATGGGCAAAAAAAAGGCCTGGATTTTGAGTATAATTCTGGTAGCTGTTGTTACATACATGTTTGTGAACAGCCTGGAAAAGGAAATGAGCCGCATAGAGATAGTCCCCGATGAGGCGGAGTTAAAAGCTATTTTGGCAGAGGAACTGCCGGACGATCCATCCAGGTGGGAATTTGACGACCCGCAGTCTTTTTTCCTGGAATATCGCCTCGAAAGGGACCGGGTCCGGGGCCAGGAGCTTGAAATGCTTAATGAAATAATTAACAATCCCCAGGTGGGGGAGGAAGCACGACGGGAAGCGGAGCAGCAGGTATTATACCTTGTTGAGTTGATGGAGAAAGAGCTGATCATTGAAAACATGTTGAAGGCACAGGGTTATAAAGATGCCCTGCTGTTTAGCCGGAAAGGGGTTTCCACGGTAATGGTACAGAGCGAGAAGCTGGATGAAGAGGACTTTTTAAGAATTTCTGAGATGGTTGCCGCGGTTACGGGGACTTCCAGGGAGCAGGTCCAGGTTATTCAGCAGAACTAAAAAGTTAAATTTAATTTGAAAGCATTAACAGCATTTGATATAATGGTTTAAAGGTAAAATTAAAGGAAAGGGTGAATAAAACATATGGCTGAAGAGAAAGGTCGCACACTGCCTTCAGAACTGGGTTCCATCCGCATTGCTGACGAGGTGGTTTCCATTATTGCCGGCCTGGCCGCTACCGAAGTGGAAGGTGTAGCCAGCATGAGCGGCGGTATAGTAGGCGGAATAGCCGAAGCGCTGGGCCGCAAAAACCTCTCCAAGGGAGTTAAAGTGGAAGTAGGCGAGGAAGAAGCAGCCGTTGACCTGTACCTGATTGTTACTTACGGCTCTCGCATTCCCGATGTCTCCTGGGTAGCCCAGGAAAATGTAAAAAAGGCCATTGAAAACATGACCGGGTTGAAGGTTGTAAAAGTAAATGTCCATGTTCAAGGGGTATATTTCCCCCAGCAAAAAACAGAAGATGAACTTAAATAGCATCAAAGCAGGCCTCCTGAATCAGTCCTCAGGAGGTTAGCTTTGCCTGCTGCTGCAGAGAGGAAGTCAATTCCCATGGAACCAAGAAGACGTGTTTTTATTGTAGTCGGTATAGTTGTAATACTGGCAGGGCTTTTTTTTATCCTGACAACGCTGGGCTTTCTGCGTGAGGAAGTCCTGTTCGGTTACGAAGTTTACGGCCTGGCAGACCGCTTTGATTTAACCGCCCTGGGGTTTTTAATTCTCGCAGCCGGGGTGTTGATGATTGTCCTTGGCGGCACGGGAGGGCGGTATAAGAAGAGCGGCAGCATTGTCAGCTTTACCGAGCTCGGTGAGGTGCGTATATCCTTTCAGGCAATCGAAAGCATGGTTTTAACAGCTTCGAGAAAAATAAAGGGTGTCCTGGAAGTTAATACGCAGATAGATTCCTCCGAACAGGGATTAATTATTTACCTGCGTATAAAAACAATTCCCGATCTTCCCATTCCCGGCCTTGTCGGCAGCCTCCAGGAAGAAGTGCGCAGGTATGTGCAGGAAATCAGTGGGGCAAGTGTCGCAGAAGTGAAAGTCCTGGTAGAGAATCTGGCCCAGGAGAAGATACAAAGAAATGTTCGTTAAGGGTGTGAGTGCAAGTTGAACGGCAGCATAGAGCGGTTTTTTTCTGAAAACAGGGGCAAGGTAATCGGCGGCTTAATCGGCCTGCTGGTGGCCCTTATAATCACTTTGTTCGGGTTTTGGAAAGGGATATTTATCATAATATCTGTTCTGGCCGGTGTTTACATAGGTGGGAGATTAGAAAAAAACGATGAGCTGCGCAGTCTTCTGTCCCGGTTCTGGTACCAGCGCGAGAAGTTTTAGGTTTTACCGCCTTTAAAGGTGGTTTTTTATTTTACCCCCTGAAAGGATGTAGCTGCAATTGAAAAGGCGTCAGGCCAGGGAGCAGGCCCTTAAAATACTTTTCATGATCGATGTTGGTGGGAACGACAGAAAAGAGGCCGCAGCTTATGTGCTCGAAAATTCTTTTCTTTCTGATAAAGAAAAGGCATTTTGCGAGGAGCTTGTCAATGGGGTATGTCGAGAAAAAGAAAACATTGACAGTATGCTGGCGCAATATTTGGTCAACTGGCAACTTGAACGGCTGGCAGCGGCAACCCGCAATATATTGCGCCTTGCCCTCTATGAAATAATCTACCTGGAAGAGGTCCCGCCTCCCGTATCTATTAATGAAGCCATAGAGCTTGCCAAAAAATACCAGGATGAGAACGAAGCGCGCTTTGTAAACGGCGTACTGGACAGCGTTCGAAAAAGCATCGCCAGGGTCCAGCACACCCCTGACAACTGTTTGTGATTAAATTATTAATTATACTTCTGCAAAAAAAGGATTCTTTAAAGCCAATGGCGAATAGAACAAATTGGCCTTTAGCCGGTAATTTTACAAGAAATTTTTTAAAAGGAGTTGTTGTTTATGGCAGCTAGTAAAACCATGGAGGCAGGGGTGGTCCCCTACGAGGAAATCGATAAAGTTGTCGAACAATACAACGGGGATTCTACTTTGATTATTGCTATCCTCCAGGACATCCAGGAAGCGATGGGGTATGTTCCAAAGGAAAGCATTTCTTACCTGGCTGAAAAGCTGGAGGTCTCGCCGGCGAAGATTTTCGGTATCGTTACTTTTTATGCCCAGTTCAGGCTGCATCCCTTGGGCAAATATATTATTATGTTGTGCGAAGGGACTGCATGCCACGTCAACAGTGCCCCGCTTATTTCCAAGGCCATAACTGATGAGCTGAGGATAGAAGGGGGACAAACAACGGAGGACGGCCTTTTCTCCCTGGAGAAGGTCGCCTGCATTGGCTGCTGCAGCCTGTCCCCGGTGATGGTTATCAACGGGGAAACCTATGCCATGCTGACGCCCGATGCCACCCGTAAGGTTTTGAAGGAGTACAAGAAAAAGGAAGAAGCGGCTCATAATTAAGGTAAGGGGGTGCCTGTATTGCAGGAACACGGAAAAACTGTCATTAAGGTAGGGTTGAGCACTTGTGGTATAGCGGCTGGCGGATATAAAACTTATGATGTCCTGGATAAGGAAATAGCCAAAAACGGCCTGAACGTGGAACTTCAAAGGACAGGCTGTATCGGCATGTGTTACGCGGAGCCTATCGTCGATGTAATTACTCCTGATGGTAAGCTCTATTCATATGGGGGAGTTACGGAGGAAAATGCTACCCGGATTATTGATGAGCATATCCGCAAGGGAGAACCACCGGAGGACATGCTTATAACTGAAGAGAGAGAAGATGTAGTTGGGCAGCAGACGCGCATTGCCCTGCGCAACTGCGGTGTTATCGATCCCGAATCCCTGGATGATTACAGGGAAAGGGGCGGATACAAAGGGACCGAGAAAGCAATAAAAGAAATGACCCCGGAACAGCTTATAGAAGAAGTGCTCCGTTCCGGCCTCCGTGGAAGGGGCGGTGCCGGCTTCCCGACCGGCTTGAAGTGGCGTTTTACCAGGAACAATCCCGGTGACCAGAAATACGTGGTCTGCAATGCTGACGAAGGAGACCCCGGTGCTTTCATGGACCGCAGTATCATTGAAGGCGATCCCCACTCCGTTGTTGAAGGAATGTCCATAGCGGCGTACGCAATCGGTGCATCCGAGGGGCATGTATACTGCCGGGCTGAGTACCCACTGGCAATTATTCGTCTTGAAAAGGCCATAAAGGATGCCAAGGAAGCGAGTCTTTTAGGTGAGAATATCCTAGGCTCCGATTTCAGCTTTAATATAAAGATCAAGAAGGGGGCGGGCGCTTTTGTATGCGGAGAAGAAACCGCCCTTATTGCTTCCCTGCAGGGGGAAAGAGGCATGCCCACGCTACGGCCTCCATTTCCTGCCGAAAAGGGTCTTTGGAATAAACCGACTTCTATTAACAACGTAGAGACCTTTGCCAATGTTCCCTGGATTGTGCTTCACGGGGCGGACAAGTTCGCCGCTTACGGGACGGAAAAGAGTAAGGGGACCAAGGTTTTCGCCCTGGCCGGCAAAATGAAGCGGGGCGGGCTGATAGAGGTGCCCATGGGCATTCCCCTGGGAGATGTAATCTACGGGGTCGGTGGCGGTATCCGAGACGACAAGAAATTTAAAGGAGTGCAGCTGGGAGGTCCTTCCGGGGGCTGCATTCCGGAGACCCTGCTGGATACCCCGGTCGATTACGACTCTGTGGGCAAGACAGGCGCCATCATGGGTTCCGGCGGTATGATCGTCATGGATGAAACTACCTGCATGGTAGATGTAGCCAAGTTTTTCCTGAATTTCGTACAGCTTGAATCCTGCGGCAAATGTGTCCCCTGCCGCCTGGGGACCAAGCGAATGCTGGAAATATTGACCCGCATAACAGAAGGGAATGCCAAGCCGGAAGAGCTCGATTTACTGGAGGAACTGGCCTATTACGTTAGAGAAGGTGCTCTGTGCGGTCTTGGACAGACCGGACCCAATCCCGTCCTTACAACGCTTAATTATTTCCGCGATGAATACGTGGCCCATATTATGGACCGCAAATGCCCGGCGCGGGTTTGCCGTGAATTGCTCACCTATGTAATTGACACCGAGCTGTGCAACGGCTGCCGCCGCTGTGCCAAGCGCTGCCCCGCCGAGTTCATTACCGGAGAAAAGAAAGAGCCTCACGTAATCGATCAGGAAAAGTGCATTAAGTGCGGGAACTGTTATGATGTCTGCAGGTTCGACGCTGTTCTGGTAGATTAGTGGAAGGCTGCTTAAAAGCCGGTACAATTATTTCAGTAAAGGGGTTGAGTTGAGCGCATGAGTCAAGTACGCATTAATATAAACGGTCAGGAGTTTTGTGGCTATACCGATCAGACTATCCTGGACGTGGCCATGGAAAACGGCATTGAAATACCGACGCTTTGTTTCAGCGGAGAGCTGGAGGTATATGCCTCCTGCGGCCTTTGCCTGGTAAAAGTGGAAGGGATGCCGCGCCTTTTACGGGCTTGCGCCACCAAGATAGCAGACGGAATGGTTATAGAGACCGAAAACGAGGAGATAAAAAAAGCGCGCAAGCTGGCACTGGAGCTGATGCTCTCGGACCACCGCGGCGACTGCCGCGCCCCCTGCGTCCTGGCCTGCCCGGCCAACTGCGATGCCCAGGGTTATGCGGCCCTCGTTGGTAACGGCCAGTACAGGGAGGCTTTGAAGCTGGTCAAGGAGTTTATGCCTCTGCCTGCTTCCATAGGCAGGGTTTGCCCTGCTCCGTGTGAAGAGAACTGCCGCCGCAACCTTGTTGAAGGGCCTGTGGCCATACGCTATTACAAGCGCTTAATAGCGGATATGGACCTGGCCAGCGATGAGCCTTACATGCCCGAAGTAGCAGCCGACACCGGGGAAAAGGTGGCCGTTGTGGGTTCGGGGCCGGCAGGGCTGACAGCAGCGTTTTTCCTGAGAAGGATGGGACACGCTGTTACCGTATTCGAGGCCTTACCGGAGCTGGGGGGCATGCTGCGGTACGGCATACCGGAGTATCGTCTGCCTAAAAAGTTACTTGACGCCGAGATTAAGTTGATCCTGGACCTGGGAGTGGAAGCCAAAACAAACGTGCAGCTGGGAGAGGATTTTACCATTGATTACCTCTTCAAAAACGGTTATGATGCCGTCTACCTGGCCATAGGAGCCCAGCACAGCCGCAGAATGGGAGTTCCCGGCGAGGATATGCCCGGTGTTTTGGGTGGAACGGAGTTCTTAAGGGCCGTTATGCTCAATGAAGATGTCAGGATAGGGAACAGGGTGGCAGTAATAGGCGGTGGTAACACGGCCATGGATGCCGCCAGGACCTCCAAGAGGCTGGGAGCAGAGCAAGTTATGGTGGTTTACAGGCGGGCACGCGAGCAGATGCCCGCACAGGATATAGAAGTCATCGAGGCCGATGAAGAAGGAGTGGAATTTTACCTGCTCGCCGCCCCGGTCAATATCGAGGGTAACGGCAAAGCGGAAAAGATGGTCTGCCAGAAAATGCAGCTGGGAGAGCCGGATGCCTCAGGGCGCCGCCGTCCTGAACCGATTCCCGATGCCTACTTTACCCTTGAGGTTGATAACATTATTGCCGCCATCGGGCAGGATGTCGGTGTCGAAAATATCAAGGACGAGGTTGGTATCGACAAGTGGAACACCATTGACGCAAAAGAGGAGACCTTCCTTACCACCACCCCCGGAGTCTTTGCCGGCGGGGATGCCGTTACCGGGCCCGGCATAGCTATCGAGGCTATTGCCGCCGGGAAGCGTGCCGCGGAGGTTATCAACAACCACCTGGGCGGCAAGGTAATGCCGTACAGGACCGATTACAGCATCATCCAGGACGACCTTACAGAAGAACATTTTGCCGACTGGGAAAAGATTGACAAGGTAAAAATGCCCCTGGTGCCCCCGGAGATACGCGTTAACAATTTCCGGGAGATTGAGCTGGGGCTCAAGCCGGAAGATGCCTTCAATGATGCTGAAAGGTGTCTCGAATGCGGCTGCTTCGATGCCTTTGAGTGCTTGCTGCGCGCCTATGCAACCGACTACGGTGTAAAGCCGGAAAGGATTGTCGGCGAAAAGCATGATTACGAAGAAGAGGTTCATCCCTTTATTGTCAGGGACCGGAACAAATGCATCCTCTGCGGGCTGTGCGTGCGTACCTGCACTGAAATTATTGGTGCGGAGGCGCTTGGCCTGGTTAACCGCGGCTTTGAAACATACGTCAGTCCTTCACTGGACCTGCCCCTGCAGGAGACCACCTGTGTTGCCTGCGGGCAGTGTGTAGCCGTATGCCCTACCGGTGCACTGTTGGAAAACATGCCCTTTAGAAAGCCGGCCCCCTGGGAGCTGAATGAGACACAGACCGTATGCGGCTACTGTGGGGTGGGGTGCAGCCTGCAGGTGGAGACGATTGCTGACCGGATCGCCCGTGTTGTGCCTTTACCCGGGCCTGTAAACGAGGGCCTGCTCTGCAAGAAAGGGCGTTTTGGTTTTGAATATGTGAACGACGCTGCCAGGATTACCGCTCCCCTGATAAGGGAAAACGGGGTTCTTAAGGAAACGACCTGGAACGATGCCTTGGTACATGCAACTAAAAAAGCGAAGTCCTTAAAGGCACGTTTTGGAGGCGACAGCCTGGCTGTTTTCGCCGGCCCCCGCTATACCAACGAGGAAAGCTACCTGATCCAGAAGTTTGCCCGTGCCAACCTGGGGACGAACAATATCAACAGTTTGTCAGAACCGGGCAACCCGCTCATTGATGTTCTCGGTATCGGTGCTTCTACCAATCCCTATGCGGAGATCGCCTCTGCCGACTTCATACTGGCCGTGGGGGTTGATTTTAATGATTACCCGGTAGCGGGGCTGAAGATCAAGCAGGCAGCCGAAAAGGGGTCCGAGCTGTGGCTGATAGACAGCAAAGAGACAAAACTAAAGAAATATGCGAGCAGTTTCTTCAAGTTAAATGAGACAGCCGATGCCACTGTTTTCGCCGCCCTGCTTCTTTCTGCCGTGCAGGAGGGCCTCGTTGACGAAGCTTTCGTCGAGAAATACGTAGAAAACTACGAGCTGGTCGGACAGAAGCTGAAAGATGCAAAGATGGACGACCTGCTGGCCGGAAGCGGTTTATCGGCGGAAGATGTTTCAGCCCTGGTTAAAAAATATGCCGGGTCTAAGAAGTCCCTGCTGATCCTGGGCAGCAAGGATTTGAGCCCGGAAGCAGTGCAGCTGCTGGCGGGATTGAGCGCTGTCCTGGGCAAGGTTGGCATGCCGCGCCGCGGTATCATTAACCTGCGTGCCCGCTGCAACAGCCAGGGGATGCTGGACATGGGTGTCTCTCCGGATTACCTGCCCGGCTACCAGAATGTCGGCAGCGAGGAGGTCAGGAATAAGTTTGCCCAAAAGTGGAAAGCTCCTGTACCCTCTGCTGCCGGTAAAAATGTCCAGCAGGTGCTGCAGGCAGTTGAAAGCAAGGAAGTAAAAGGAGTATTTGTTTTTGGTGAGGACCCCGATACAGAAACTGCAGAAAAACTGGCTAATGCCGACTTGCTGGTTGTCCAGGATATCTTCCTTACGGAGCTGGCCAGCAAGGCAGACGTAGTCCTGCCGGCAGCCACCTTTGCGGAGACGACGGGCAGCTTTACCAACAGCGAACGGCGGCTGCAGAAGCTGACGGCGGCACTGGAGCCGGCCGGCGGCAGGGAAAACTGGCAGGTACTGCTTGAGCTGATGGAGATGATGGGCTACAAGCAAAAAATCGATAGGCCTGCTGACGTGTGGCCGGAAATAAGCAATACGGTGCCCCTGTTTGAAAAACTGAGCTCGAACTTACTCGATGAAGCTCCGTACTGGCCCGGTTCGCCTCTGTACAGCGTAGAGCAGCTCGTTTCGGCTAACGGCAAGATCAATGTTGTACTGCCCGATAAGGGTAAGCCGGCATTTGTAAGCGTGGACACATGCGACAGCGTGGAAAAGTGGTTTGAAAAGTACCTTGAGGAAAAAGGGCTTCAGGGGAAATAATTAATAATAATAATTTAAGGAGGTTGTTTTATGACAGCAAAGGTTATTTCCGGTAACGAAGTGGCAGCGGAAATCAGGGCGGAGTTGAAAGAAAAGGTCGCCGAACTTAAACAGAAGGGTATTGTCCCCGGTCTTGGCGTCGTCCTGGTGGGAGATGATCCGGCATCGATATCTTATATAACCAGTAAGGCGAAGGGCTGCGAGGAGATCGGCTTGTATGAAGAAACGGTCCGCCTTCCGGCCGACATCCCCGAAGAAGAAGTACTTAAAGTCATCGATGGCATGAACAAAGACCCCAAGTTCAGCGGTATCCTGGTACAGCTTCCTCTGCCCGATCACATCAGTGTAGACAAAGTAATAAACTTTATTTCACCGGAGAAAGATGTTGACGGATTTCACCCCGTAAACCTGGGCAAACTGCTGAGGGGCGAGCCCTGTCCACTGCCCTGCACCCCTCACGGTGTACAGCAGCTCCTGATTCGTTCCGGCAATGATCCCGCCGGGAAGCACGTTGTTGTCTGCGGGCGCAGCAACATCGTCGGCAAGCCGCTGTCGGCCATGTTGGTGCAGAAAGCCAAGGGGGCTAATGCTGTAGTAACGGTTGTCCATACAGGAGCAAAAGACATGACTTACTTCACAAAGCAGGCTGATATCCTGGTGGCGGCCATGGGCAAGCCCAATGCTATTACCGCCGATATGGTTAAGGAAGGCGTCGTGGTCATGGATGTTGGTGTAAACCGCATCCCCGATTCATCCAAGAAAAAAGGTTTCCGCCTGGCGGGAGACGTTGATTTCGAAGAGGTATCCAAAAAAGCTTCCCATATAACACCTGTTCCCGGTGGACTGGGACCGATGACCGTTACCATGCTTCTTTATAATACAGTAGAAGCTGGAATAAGGCTCGCGGAAGGCTAAAGAAGGCATAATAAAACATAACAAAAGATACAGATAAATAATGTAGGGGAAACAGTTTTATAAGCCGTTTAGGGGAAGGGGTGAAGCGCAAACACCTGGTTACAGGGTCCCGTTGTCATTGGACTGCTTGTAAACAAAGGAGCTTCACACCTTCCCCGTAATGTTTTCGCGCCGTTTAAAAATAAAAAAGTGGAAGATAAAAATGTACTTTCAAAAAAAACAGTCGAGCTTATTTACAGAGCCACTTGTTTATACTGTCTCCCAGGTAAACCATTACTTGAAAAGCCTGATGCTTAAAGACAGGTTACTCCAGGACGTACGCGTTATGGGGGAAGTATCCAACTTTAAGCTGCACAAGCCTTCCGGCCATATGTACTTTACCCTGAAAGACGGCGAAGGCGTGCTTCGATGCGTCTTTTTCCGCAGCAAGAACCAGGTCCTGCAGTTTACCCCGGAAGAAGGGATGAAAGTGGTCGCCCGCGGAAACATATCCCTTTATGAGCGCAGCGGTTACTGCCAGCTATATGTCGAGGAAATGGAACAGGAAGGCATGGGCGCTCTTTTTGTTGCCTTTGAGCAGCTAAAAGAGAAATTACGCCAGGAGGGTATCTTTGCCCCGGAAAAAAAGAAAGCCCTCCCGCGGTTCCCCCGAAGAGTAGGTCTTATTACCTCCCCCTCCGGTGCGGCAATAAGGGACTTTATAACAACAGTGCAGAGAAGATTTCCCTGTTTGCGTATTCTTATATATCCTGTGGCCGTGCAGGGGAAAGAAGCCCCCTTGCAGATCATTAATGCATTAAAGCAGCTTGACGCCGCTGGAGACCTGGATGTTATTGTTGTGGCCAGGGGAGGAGGGTCACTTGAAGAGCTGTGGTCCTTTAACGATGAGGCCCTTGCCAGGACAATTTACGAGATAGATACGCCGGTGGTCAGCGCGGTTGGGCACGAGACAGATTTTACTATAGCCGATTTTGCTGCCGACTGCAGGGCATCGACTCCGACAGCTGCTGCAGAGCTGGTCGTTCCGGAAAAAAAAGAGCTGTTGAAGCTGATTGATACAGCAGAATCCCGCCTCAGAGGGGCTTTAAAGGGCTCGCTAAAAACCAGGAAACTCGTTTTGTACAGGCTGACTTCTTCAACGGCAATGATCTACCCCCGGGAAAAAATAAACCAGGGTTACCAGAGGGTGGACGAGCTGTGGCAGCGAATGGCGAGACTGATGGAGTATAAATTAAAGCTGAAACAGGCGGCCATAAAAAACCTCACAAGCAACCTGGAGGCAATGAGCCCTTTAAAAGTGATGTCCAGGGGGTTTTCTTTTGTTATTGATGAAAGCAGGAGGCTGGTTGGCTCTGCCGGAAAGCTGGAAAAAGGACAGCTAGTAAAAGTGGTATTCCGGGATGGTAATGCCGACTGCCTTGTACAGGCAGTGAGAAAAAGAAAACCTGCAGACATCCTTGACTTTAATGATGGAGAATAGAGGGATTGGCCATGAGCGGTGAAAAAGCGATCAATGAGATGACTTTTGAAGAAGCCCTAAAGAAACTGGAAATACTGGTGGAAAAGATGGAAAAGGAAGAACTGCCACTGGAAGAATCGCTTAAATATTTTGAGGAGGGCATGGAGCTTGCCGGCCACTGCCGGAAGCTATTAAGTGAAGCGGAGTACAAATTGGAAATGATGCTAAAAAACGGGGAGAAAGTTGATTTCGAGCAGTTTGATGATCAATAACCCCGTTTTAAAGGGAGAAGGGGCCCATGGCCTATGCCAAAATAATAAAGGGTAGAACAGAGCTTATAGACAGCGCACTGGAATATTATCTTCCCGGCGAGGATGAGTACCCGCAGGCCATTCACCGGGCCATGCGCTACAGTGTTTTTGCCGGCGGGAAGCGGGTAAGGCCTGTCCTTGTACTGCTGACCGCGGAGCTTTTTACAACTGACTGGCAAAGAGCAGTACCCGCTGCCTGTGCCCTGGAATTAATTCATACATACTCGCTTATACACGACGACCTTCCATCTATGGATGACGATGATTACAGGAGGGGACGCCTCACCGCGCACAAAGTATTTGGTGAAGCAACGGCTATCCTTGCCGGTGATGCTCTTTTAACTCTTGCCTTTGAATTATTGGCCGACGAGGGGAAACAGGGCCATGAGTTAAGCCGCCTTTACTGGACAGAAGTTAAACCGGCCCTCAAGCTGCAGGTGGTTTACGAAATAGCCAGGGCAGCCGGGGTGCGGGGGATGGTTGCCGGGCAGGTGGTTGATTTACAGTCGGAGGGGCAGAAGATTGATCCTCAAACCCTGGAATATATAAATGCCCACAAGACGGGAGCGCTCCTGGTCGCTTCCATCAGGGTAGGGGCTTTGCTGGCCGGCTGTACAAAAGAAGAAATTGAGAAAATCACCCGTTTTGCCGAACCGCTGGGAAGGGCTTTTCAAGTAGTAGACGATGTACTGGATGTACGTGGAGATGAGGCCAAAATGGGAAAAACAAAGGGCATGGATCAAAAAAAGGAAAAAGCCACTTATGTCAGCCTCTACGGACTGCAGCAAGCAAATGCCCTCAGGGAGCAGCTATACTGGCAGGCCGTAGACGAGCTGCAGTCATTTGGCGAAAGCGCCGCTAATTTAAAAGAGCTGACCCGCTTCATAATTTTCCGGGACCATTAAGCCGGACAGGAGAACCGTCCCCGTGTCCTGCCCCGGACAGGAGAACCGTCCCCGTGTCCGGAAAAGTGGGTGCGGAGCTGCCGGACAGGAGAACCGTCCCCGTGTCCGCCTGTCCGGACCGTCCCCGTGTCCGGAAAAGTGGGTGCTGTATTGAGACTGTTCAGGCATTATGCTATAATAGGAGCGGGACATGGGTGGTGCAGTATTCTAGTTAGCACACACGTTCCTGAAGGCGGGCCTAAAAATCCGCTTAAGGGCATATCGATGAAGTTCCTGGTGCCGGCTGCCGAAGCCCAGTTGGGGGTCGGTGCTGGGAGTTAAGAAGGTGGGGCGATCTACAAAGGCATGTAGGCGTTGACCCCGCCTTCGTGGAGACCCAAGTAAGTGGCGGATTGCTGAGAAGCAAAAGGTTACGACTTGGGAGAGAACCTGTATGCGGTAGATGCTGTGTACAGTGTAGCCTGCCTTGAGTGGTCCTGGGGGGAAAAGGCGTGCGCCTTCGAAACCAGGGCTGCAAAAGAGGCTAGGGAGCGTAAATGTGCTATCGAGGAAAACTCCTAGACTGTTCGGAGGGAGGCTTTATGGGGATTAAGGTGTGGTCTTAGTGGTAGTCCAGCCCTGCTGGTGGCAACACGGCAGAAATATTCTTAAAAGGAAACTGCCAGTTTGGTGACAGACTGGTGAATATTTGGGAAAGCCTGCTGGACCTTAAGCCGCAAAGTTTACCCATGAAGTTACCACCCGTGTCTTTTTTTGTTCTGCAAGGGTAAGGAGTAAAAGACTTGGCAAAAAATCGTCGAGAACGCAAAAAAAAGAGCACTTTTCGCTGGGTAATTATAGTCAGCACGTGGACTTTTTTTTTAGCATCTATTTTTGCCCTGTTTACACGATACCTGGTCCAGAGCATACCGTCGCTTGTTATTTCTTTTATTATATTGATAATGATTGTTTTAACGGGCATCATATTTGATACCGTTGGCACAGCGGTAACGGCTGCCGATGAGAAGCCCTTCCATGCCAAGGCGGCCAAAAAGAAATACGGGGCCATTAAAGGTATGTACCTGGTACGTAATGCGGAACAGGTCGCCAATTTCTGTAATGATGTAGTCGGGGATATAAGCGGGGTTGTCAGCGGGGCCATAGCAGCGGTTATAGTTATTAACCTGGTTGCCAGCGGCTCATCACTGAACGAGATTTATGTAAGCATATTGCTGACCGGTTTTGTATCGGCGTTGACCGTAGGCGGCAAAGCGGTCGGTAAGTCCCTTGCTATTAACAACTCAACGGAGATTGTCATGTTCGTAGCGCGGCTGATGACTACACTGCAGCGGTTGTTTATTTGGAGAATAAACAGGCAGCGCTGAGGGCAGGTGACTGCTGTTTATTGGAGGTTCATTTTCTTTGATTCTAGACAGTATTAACAGTCCCGGTGACCTGAAAAAAATGAGCATAAAAGAGCTGGAGCAACTGGCCGACGAGTGCAGGGGCTACATGATAAAGGTGATCTCCGAAAGGGGAGGGCATCTTGCTTCCAGCCTGGGAGTTGTCGAGCTGACAATAGCGCTGCACAGGGTGTTTGATGCGCCGTATGACAAGATCGTCTGGGATGTCGGCCACCAGTGCTACGCCCACAAGATATTGACCGGCCGCCGGGAGCAGTTCAGGACCATTCGCAGTTACGGCGGGATTAGCGGTTTTCCCAAAAGAGAGGAAAGCCCGTACGATGTTTTTGGTGTCGGGCACAGCAGCACCTCGCTTTCAGCAGCACTTGGAATGGCGCTGGCCCGTGATATCAGGTCTGAAAAGAACAACGTCATCGCAATCATCGGTGACGGGGCCCTCACCGGGGGAATGGCCCTGGAGGCCCTCAATCACGGCGGGGACATCGACACCAACTTTATAGTGGTATTGAATGACAACGAGATGTCCATTCACGAGAATGTGGGCGGTCTGCCTTCTTACCTGGCCCGGTTGAGGACGGACCCGAAGTATTACCGTCTCAAGGAGGACCTGGAGCAGTTCCTGGCGCGCATCCCGGCCATAGGGAAAACGATGGTGCGTTCCGCCGAACGCTTAAAGGACAGTTTAAAGTATCTACTTGTCCCGGGGATTTTATTTGAGGAGCTCGGTTTTACCTACCTGGGGCCTGTCGACGGGCACTGCATTTCCAGGCTCCAGGAGTTTTTTATGCAGGCAAAGGCCAGAAACGGCCCTGTTCTGGTCCACGTGGTTACACAAAAGGGTAAAGGTTACCCCTACGCAGAAAAAGAACCGCACCGTTTCCACGGCGTTTCTCCCTTCAGCATGGATACCGGCAGGTCATTCCGGCACGAAGATGACTCCAACAAGTGTACATACAGCGAGCTTTTCGGCTCTGTACTGGTGGAGATGGCCCATAAGGACCCTTCCATTACTGCCATTACAGCAGCGATGACGGCGGGAACCGGACTGGAAGAATTTGCCTCCAAGCTGCCGGAGCGCTTTTTTGATGTCGGCATAGCCGAGCAGCACGCTGTAACAATGGCCGCCGGCCTTGCCGTGGAGGGCTTTAAGCCGGTAGTGGCTATTTACAGCACCTTTTTACAGAGAGCTTATGACCAGATCCTCCATGATGTCTGCCTGCAGGGGCTCCCTGTTGTTTTTGCCGTTGACAGGGCCGGCCTGGTTGGAGAGGACGGGGATACACATAACGGCCTCTTTGACCTCTCCTACCTGCGGAACATGCCCGGGATTGTCCTGATGGCCCCCAGCAGCGGCCTGGAACTGGCCTGCATGTTAAAGACGGCGCTGCAGCTCGATTCTCCTGCCGCCATAAGGTATCCACGGGATAAAGCGGAGAAAGTGCCCTCTTCCCAAATAAGCTGCATCCCCCCCGGAAAGGGCCGCCTGCTGAGAGAAGGCCGCGACATTGCCATACTGGCTGCCGGCACCGCGGTCCAGCCCGCCCTTGAAGCGCACCAGCTTCTCCTGCAGAGGGGTATTAAAAGCACCGTCATTGACCCGAGATTTATAGAACCGCTGGACAGGGACCTGCTCTGTACCTGGATGGACAGGTGCAAAAATGTAATCACGGTTGAAGAGCACCTCATTTGTGGAGGCTTTGGCAGCGCTGTCCTGGAAATGTTGAATGAGGAAGGGCTAAAAGGAGTGCGGCTGCAACGGATGGGTCTTAAAGATCCTTTTACCGGTCACGGCAAGAGAGAAGAGCTGCTGAGGCGCCACTGCCTGACAGGTGAGAGTATAGCCGAAGAAGCACTCAACCTGTTGCCGGTTCGGGAAAAGGTGAAATAATGGCCGCCGAAAAAAAAAACGGCTTGATACGCTACTGGTAGAGAGAAATATTGTTCCCACGCGCAGCAGGGCCAGGGCCGAGATAATGGCCGGGAACGTATATGTTGATGGAAAGAAGCAGGACAAAGCAGGGCTCTTTTTCCCCCCCGATGTTATGATAGAACTGCTCGGACCGGGAAACCCCTATGTCAGCAGGGGAGGAATGAAATTACGGAAAGCCTTGAAGGAGTTTGCCGTCGATCTTCGGGGCAAAACGGTCCTGGACGTGGGGGCTTCCACGGGAGGCTTTACAGATTGTGCACTGGAGCACGGCGCCAGGAAAGTGTATGCGCTCGATGTCGGTTACGGCCAGCTGGCCTGGGAGCTCCGCAACGACCCCCGCGTTGTGGTGATGGAACGTTTTAATGTGCGCTTTTTAAAAGAGGACGACCTCACCGAGCGGCCTTACCTTGCTGTTATAGATGTTTCTTTTATCTCTTTGAAACTGGTCTTACCGGTTATCGCCGGAGCTGGAATAGCGGAAATAATCTGCCTGGTGAAGCCCCAGTTTGAAGCACGCCCGGAGCAGGTGGGGAAAAAGGGTGTCATCAGGGAGCAGTCCGTTCACAGGGAGGTCCTTGAAGAGCTCATAATTGCGTCCAAAAACCTCTCCTATGACCTTAAAGGGCTGACATATTCCCCCCTTAAGGGGCCCCAGGGGAATATAGAGTATTTTCTATACCTGCAGAAAAACAGGGCAAATAAGGAGATGCTGCACGTAGAAGAAACTTTACCCGATATTATTTCCAGGGTGGTCATGCAGGCGCACGAAGAGCTGCGGTAGTCAAGCAGTGCAGGAGGTGTAGTATTGCTGAAAGGGATAGGGGTTGTTCCCAACTGGCAGAAGGAAAATGTGAAACAGATACTGGATGAAATTATCTCTTTTTTTTCTGAATACAAGGTGCCCGTCTACGTTGCCCCTGAAAAAGAATACCTCTTGAATGTACCTTCCCCGATGAAGGAGATACAGGACTGGCCTTTAAAAGTGGATATTGTAATTGTAGTCGGAGGAGACGGTACTTTTTTGAGGGTGGCCCGGGAGATAGCCGACACCGGTCTTCCTATACTGGGCATAAACCTCGGTTACAAGGGCTTTTTAGCGGAGATAGAGGTTGGAAAGTTAAGGCCATCACTGCAAAAAATTATCAGCGGGAGCTACTGTCTCGGTGAACGGATGATGCTCTGCACCGAGGTTATACGCAACGATGAACAGGTGCACAGGTCCATAGTGCTTAATGATGTCATTATCTCCCGGGGGCCGTTTTCAAGGATAATCAAGCTGGATACCTACATAAGTGAGGATTTCCTGGAAAGCTACCCCGGGGACGGGCTGATCATAGCAACTCCAACCGGTTCAACAGGGTATTCACTGTCGGCCGGGGGACCGGTAGTTAACCCGGCCTTGAAAGTGATACTGATAACGCCGATATGCCCGCACCTGCTTTACCAGCGCTCTGTTATAGTGGGCAAAAACGACCTGGTGACAGTTGTCGTTTCCACTGAAAAAGCCGATATATTCTTAACGCTTGATGGACAGGAAGGATTTGCCCTGCAGCATAAAGACAGCATCAGTGTAAAGAGGGCTGCAAGTGTTACCAAAGTAATTACTTTTCCCGAAAGCAATTTTTACAAGCTGCTGCATGACAAGCTTATGGGTGATTGACAGGAGATTGGGAAGGCTGCAATAGAGGTGAAGAAATGTACTTTTTTAGGGGGTGTGCCTGTGCTCGTTTATCTGCACATGAGTGAATTTGCCCTGATAGATGAGCTGGCCCTCCATTTTTTCCCCGGGCTAAACGTGTTGACCGGTGAAACGGGGGCCGGCAAGTCCATTCTTATTGGGGCGATCAGCCTTATTTTGGGCGAGAGGGCCTCCAGCGAACAGGTAAGAAGCGGTTCGGAGCGCACCTACATAGAAGCTGTTTTCCAGGTCCCCGGCGGTTACAGCCAGCTTGAAGAGGTCCTGGAAAAAGGCGGTCTCTACCGGGATGAAGAGCTGGTTGTTTCCAGGGAGATATCGCTCAGCGGCCGCAATATCTGCCGGGTAAACGGCAGGGCGGTGCCGCTTGCAACACTCAAAGAGATCGGCAATGTTATGGTCGACCTGCACGGGCAGCACACCCACCAGTCCCTGCTTAAGCAGGAGCAGCATCTTTTTTTACTGGACGAGCTTGGAGGCGCTGAGCTTTTAAAGGTGAAGCGTGAATACGAGGATGTTTTGGCCCGCTGGCAGGAGGCAAAAAGAAAGCTGCTGGCCTTGGGCGCGGATGGAGAGGTCAGGGCCAGGAAGCTGGAGCTCCTCAAACACCAGAGAGATGAAATAGTCAGCCCCGGCCTGGGCGAGGAGGAAGAAGAGGAGTTGAAACGCAGGCTGCTGCTCCTTGACAACGCCGAAAAGCTGCTGCTTGCGGCAAACAGGGCCTGTGCGGAAGTGCATGGCGGGGAAACGGCAGAAGATTCGGCCCTGGACAGGATCAACAGTGTAAAAAAGGAGTTTGAATCACTGTTAAGGGTGGACGGCAGGCTGGAGCATTTCGTTAAAATACTGGAAGACTGTATTGCCGGGCTTACCGAGCTCGGGCACGAGCTGTACCGCTACGTGGAGGAGCTCGCTTTTTCACCGCAGGAAAGGATGGAAATAGAGAACCGCCTTGAAGTTTACCGCCGTTTGAAAGCGAAGTACGGCGGCGAGGTAAATAAACTTTTCCTGCTGGTTCAAAATTTTGAAGAAGAGATTGCTTTTTTGGAAAACAGCGAGCAGCAGGCCGCTGCCCTGGAAAAAGAGGCCCATGCCTTATCCAAAGAGGCCCGCTCCCTGGCGGAGCTGCTGACGGAAAAGAGGAAGGAGACCGCCCGGGAGCTGGAAAGAATGGTTAAGTCGGTGCTGGGCGAGCTCGGTATGGGCGAAGCCTGTTTCAGTGTCCACTTCAGCCCGCTTCCCTCTTTGGACAGCAGGGGAAATGAAGAGGTGGAGTTTTTGTTTTCGGCCAATGCGGGGGAGCCTCTGAAGCCGCTGGCAAGGATTATCTCGGCGGGAGAAATGGCCCGGGTCATGCTGGCGCTGAAAAGTATACTTGCAGAGCAGGACCGCATCCCCACGCTCATCTTTGACGAAATTGACAGCGGCATAGGGGGAAAAACGATCCAAAAAGTGTCTGAGAAAATGTCCCTGCTGAGCGGCAGGCACCAGGTGATATGTGTTACGCACAGCCCTCAAATAGCCAGCGCCGCCCATTGCCAGTACTACCTGTACAAGGAAGCGGCCGGCGGCCGTACCATAACCCGTGTTAACAGGCTAAATGGAGAGGAAAGGGTTTATGAAATAGCCCGGCTGCTTGACGGAGGCAGTAACAGCGAAGTAACAAGGCGGCATGCCGAAGAGCTGCTGAAGAAGGCACAGGAATACAGGGCCAGGTACAGTAACAGGGAATAAACCGGGAATTACATTGAGAAAGAGGTCGCCTGTTTATGAAGCCCGAAAATATTTCAGTTGTGGGACTGGTTTGTTCCAGGAGAAAAAAAGGCAACTCGCACGTTCTTGTGGGGCAGGCCCTTAAAGGTGCGGAGTCTGCGGGAGCCCGCGCCGAAATAATTGAGGCCGCTTCTTTAAACATAGCAACCTGCAGGGGATGCCTTTCCTGCGTGTTCAGGGGCAAGTGCCCCCAGGAAGATGACTTCCAGTTGTTGCTGGAGAAGATAGTGTCCTGTGAGGGGCTGGTTGCAGCGGCCCCAACGTACATGCTCAGTCCGGCCGCCCCCTTAAAATGCCTCCTGGACCGCTCCCTGATGCTGTCCTCTTACCGGGATGAGAAAAGGCCCGGCCGCAGGGCAGCAGTTACTTTTTCAGTGGCTGGAAACAGCTCCTGGAATCCTCTTGGTGTCATGGTCAATCAGCTTGCCCTCTGCTGGGGTTTTGAAGTAGTGGATTACCGCGAGGCATATGCACCCGGCCCCGCTGAAGCCGTCCTCCAGGAAGATTTAATGGATAGCGCTTTTACCATGGGGCAGAAGCTGGTCGGCTGCTTGAAGGGAAAAGGAAGTAGGCGGAAGCCGGGCCCGGGAGAGTGCCCTGCATGCTACAGCACTGTTTTTCAGCTTCACGATAATGGTGCTGCCCGGTGCCCCTTTTGTTTAACGGAAGGCACTTTTTCAACAGGGGCAGAGGGCGGAAAGATCGATTTCGTGGAAGAAGAAAAAAATGGCGGCCATTTCTGGGCCGCCGAAAAGCAGGAGCACCACCTTGAAAACTGGATCAAGGCCACCAGGAAGCCCTTTCTTTCCAGGAGGAAAGAAATTAAAAGAAGGTTGGCGGAAATGGGCTTTATGGACCAATAACAACGCGGGGAGGTGAAAGCCTGTTTCGATTTTGGAACAGGCACCGTGATGAATTTTGACCTTACAGCGGAGCAAAAGCTGATGCAAAAAGCTGCCCGGGAGTATGCCGAAAAAGTGATCATGCCCATCGCAGCGGAGTATGATGAAAAAGGAGAGACCCCTGTACATATTATCAAGGATATGAGCATGCAGGGCTACAATACGATGACTTTTCCGGAAGAATATGGCGGGGGAGAGATGGAATGCCTGACAGCCTGCCTTGCCGTGGAAGAGTTGGCCCGCGCCTGTGCCGGTATAACAACCAGTGCTGCCGCCAATTCTCTTGCCGGTTACCCTATTTTGCTGGCTGGAACGCCGGAGCAGAAGGAGAAGTACCTGACCCCCCTTTCGGAGGGGAAGCTGGCCGCTTTTTGTCTTACCGAGCCGGAGGCCGGTTCCGATGTAGCTTCAATTTCCACCCATGTAAAAGAAGCTGAAGAGGGGTATGTATTAAACGGCACTAAATGCTTTATTACAAACGGCAGCCTTGCCGATATCTTTACTGTGTTTGCCACCGTGGACCGCGGCAAAGGTGCCAGGGGGCTGACCGCATTCATAGTGGAAAAGGGCTTTGCAGGTGTTTCCATTGGCAAAAAAGAGTCCAAGATGGGAATCAGGGCCTCCGATACGGCGGAGATAATTTTTGAAGATGTGCCTGTGCCGCCGGAGAACATTCTTGGTTCCAGGGGCGGGGGCTTCCGTATAGCCATGACAACGCTGGATATCTCGCGGCCTCTTGTCGGGGCCATGGCGGTTGGGATAGCCCGGGCCGCTTTTGAAAAAGCGGTTGAATATGCTCAGCGGAGAAAACAATTTGGACAGGCCATTGCTTCTTACCAGTCCATACAGTTCAAACTGGCCGAAATGGCCATGAAAATCGATGCCGCCAGGGTGCTGGTGCTGAAAGCGGCTTACCTCGTTGATAAAAAAGAGAAACGCCTTTCCGGTCCCTCTGCCATGGCCAAAGCATTTGCCGGTGACGTAGCGATGCAGGTAACTGTGGAGGCTCTCCAGGTATTTGGAGGATATGGTTACATGAAAGACTATCCAATGGAAAAATATATGAGAGATGCCAAAATAATGCAAATCTACGAGGGAACCGGTGAAATACAGAGGCTGGTTGCCGCCAATGAAATTTTAAAAGGAAGAATGTAGGTCCATTACCACCCCCGGCAAGGACTTTTGGAGAGCCCTCCTTTGGAGAGCCCTCCAAAGTTCCCGCCGTCTAGCGGCCCTGTGGGAAGGGCCGACTGACCTGCTTAAGGAGACGCTAAAAAAAAGACCCTTTGCCCTGTTGGGCGTTAGACTATTTTGGGACCCTCTCGTAAGGGTCTTTTTTTATATTTTTGGCAAATAAAACATGCCTGTTATGTAAACTGCCCTGGCATAAAAAAAATATCCCGGAGGCAATTTAAGATTGCTTTTTAAATTGCTTTTGGGGAGGATGATTTCCATAATGGCCAGCTACAGGAGAAAAAACGCAGTATTAACCGTAGCAGTGTTTTTGCTCCTTTTTATTATTTTACTCCCACTGGAGGTAAAAGTTCACCTCGACGAAAATTTACGCCTCTTTGAAGGGCAGGAACATAGTTATCAATTTAAATTTCCTGTGGATCTTTACGTCAGGGCGGACAGGGAAGATATTCTCCATATTAACGGCTCTCCGATGAATGTTGATCAATTTAACCGCATCGATTACCACGGGGACTTTTCACTAAAAGGGCTCACAAAAGGCAGTGTAAACCTGGAATTCAGCCTTTTCAATGGCCTTATTCCGATCAGGCAGCTTACTGTAGATATACTGCCGGAGATGTCGTTTATGGCCGGAGGTCATTCTATCGGCATAAAAATACATGATCAGGGTGTAATCGTAGTGGGCTATCATTACCTCGAAAAAGAGGGAGAGCACTTTTCGCCAGCCCAGGAAGCGGGCATACAAATTGGTGATATCATTATGAAAGTAAACGGTAAAGCAATAAAGGATATTGACAGTGCGGCGTCACTGATCATTCGTGAGTCGACGAAAGGGGAAATAAACTTCACTGTTAAAAGAAGTGGGCACACCGAAAATATTACCGTGGAGCCCTTTCTATGTCCCGATGTCCAGGAGTTCCGCATAGGGCTTTATATCAGGGATACCGCTGCCGGGGTTGGCACGCTGACATTTTACGATCCGGAAAGCAATTCCTACGGGGCCCTGGGGCATATTATTACGGACCTGGAGACAAATACGGCTGTTGAGATAGCGGAAGGGTTGATTGTAAGGGCCGATATAATTAATATTAAAATGGCCCAGCGCGGGAGGCCGGGGGAAAAAGCGGGTATTTTTAGAGAAGAAAAAGATATATTGGGGTCCATCGAAAAAAACACCCCCTTCGGGATATTCGGCAGGCTGGAAAGGATTGGTGATTATATGACACCCTACCCGGACCCGATCCCGCTGGGCCTGGCATTTGAAGTACAGACCGGTCCGGCGGAAATATTGACCGTTGTGGAGGGAAACAATATTCAGAGTTTCGATATATACATAGAGAGAACAACAAATCAGAACAGGCCTGGCGATAAAGGAATTATTATCAGGGTTAAAGATGAAAACCTGCTCGATATTACCGGCGGCATAGTTCAAGGCATGAGCGGCAGCCCCATTATTCAAAACGGCCGCCTGGTGGGGGCTGTTACTCACGTCTTTGTCAATGACCCCACCAGGGGATATGCCACATATGTAGAATGGATGGTAAAGGAAGCAGAAATATTACCCCTTTCGTAAAAATGTAAAGATATTTTTGCTAAAAGAAGGAATTCCCTTCCTGATGTCGAATAATTATATAAAAATAAGATAATGAAAGGGGTTATTATTATGTTAAGAATTGTGGTAGCCGATGATAACCGGGAATTTAATGATCTAGTGACAGAGTACCTTTCCAAGGAAGATGATATGGAAGTTGTGGGCAATGCTTATAACGGTAAAGAAGTACTGGAATTATTAAATGAGCAAAAACCAGGTATCATTCTGCTGGATATTATTATGCCGCACCTTGATGGTATAGGTGTTTTGGAGCAGCTCAATAACACTGAATTTGACCAAAAACCAAAGGTGGTAATGTTAACTGCCTTTGGCCATGAAAATATCACCCAGAGGGCAGTGGAGCTGGGGGCATCGTATTACATACTAAAGCCGTTCAGTCTTGATGTGCTCGCAGAGAGGATCAGGCAGCTTGGTAAGGACAGGATAGGGAAACAGCCCATCTCGCCTGTTGTAAAAAGTATACCTGCCAGGGCGGAAAAAGAGGACTTTATTGAGGAGATAACCCAGATAATACACGAAATAGGTATACCGGCACACATCAAGGGATACCTTTACCTGCGCGATGCCATTGCCATGGTGGTGGATGAAATTGAACTGCTCGGCTCAGTGACAAAAGTCCTTTACCCCAGGATTGCCCAAAAATACGATACCACTCCAAGCCGCGTGGAAAGGGCTATACGACATGCCATAGAGGTTGCATGGGCCAGGAATAACATTGAAACGATCAAGAAGTTTTTTGGGTATACCATCAATACAGAAAAAGGTAAACCAACCAATTCCGAGTTCATAGCCCTGGTCGCTGACAAGATCAGGTTAAAAAACAAAAAATATGAGTATAAAGTCCTCTAGTTAGCAGCACGCTATTATAATAAATATGGAAAATAATATTTAGGGCGCTTTTTGTGAGCGCCTTATTATTTTAGCGGGATTAAAAGTTACTTTTAAAAACATACTACGGGTGAGGAAATGGTCTTAAAAGGGGCAGCTGCTCTTGGCCAGAAAAATATACAGGGGAGTTATAAAAAAAGATCGCAAAACAAAAGTTCTCTGCAGGAGGCTGCGTTCCGGCGATATTGCCCTGATCGCACATCAGGACCTCGATGAACTGGCGGCCCAGGAGCTTGTTGAAAAAGGTGTGCTCGCCGTAGTTAATGCTTTTAATACATTTAGTAGTAACTACCCTGCCGGCGGTGCCAAATTTTTACTGCAGCAGGGAGTTTATATCCTCGATATGGTCGGTGAAAACATTTTCTCCAGGGTTGCTGAAGGAGAGGTGGTCACTATAAGAGGGGAACATATCTTCAGTAAATCGAGCTGGCTGGGAAAGGGAAGGGTAATAAAAAAAGAATTCCTGGAAAACTCTATCCCGGCGGCGGAAATGAACCTCAAAAAACAGCTGGACCAGTTTGTATTGAACACGCTGGAATATGCACGCAAGGAAAAGGATTTAATCCTTGGCAATATTGATATCCCCGAAATAAACACCGCTATTACCGGAAAGCATGTCCTGGTTGTGGCCAGGGGGAAAAATTATAAAAGAGACCTCCGGGCGGTACGCTATTACATCAAAGAAATGAAACCTGTGCTGGTTGGAGTGGATGGTGGAGCGGATGCACTTTTGGAAATGGGGTTCAAGCCCCATATTATTATTGGAGATATGGATAGCACAGCAGATGTTACTTTAAAGAAAGTGGATGATATTATTGTCCATGCTTATCCTGATGGAAGGGCACCCGGTATGGAGCGTATTTCCAGGCTGGGACTTGACGCCAGGCTGGTATCAGCCCCGGGGACAAGTGAAGATATAGCGCTGCTGCTTGCGTACGAAAAAAAGGCCAGGCTTATTGTGGTCGTAGGCTCGCATTCTCACATGATCGATTTTTTGGAAAAAGGAAGGAAAGGAATGGCTTCAACATTCCTGGTGAGGTTAAAGGTGGGAGACCGGCTCGTGGATGCGCGCGGTCTGGCACATCTTTACCAGGGAAAAATTAAGTGGCAGTACTTATCGATATTATTCCTGGCCGCCATTTTTCCCGTGGTTATCCTGGCAGTTTTTTCTCCGCTTGTGCGGCATTTCTTTTATCTTCTCTCCTGGAGGTTCGGCCTGCAGTAG
>PWRZ01000224.1 GCA_003563385.1 Syntrophomonadaceae bacterium | reverse complement strand
ACTACAAAGTCCACCAGGCCCTTCACGCCCATGGCCGGTGTCAGCATCTTGACGGCGCTCATGTTTTCACTGCCGCCGCCTTTAGGGGCCAGGCACAGCTTGATCTTGTCGCCGGGGACAATATCGACGTGAATAACCGCCGGGGTATTGTCCTTGGTGTTGGCCCTCTCCAGGGGGTCGCTGACTATGGATTTCCTCAGGTAACCTTCCTCATAGCCCCGGCGTACACCTTCATTAACCGCTTCTACAAAATCCCCTCCCACGAGGCGGACATCCTGCCCCAGCTCCACAAAAAGAACCGCAAAGCCCGTATCCTGGCACATGGGAACCCGTTCCTCCCTGGCAATACGGGCGTTTTCCAACAACTGGCTAAAGACTTCCTTCCCTACCGGTGAAACTTCTTCCTGTAGGCCTTTTTCAAAAGCTTTGACGACATCTTCTCCAAGGTTGTAATTGGCATCAATTGACATTTCCGCCACAGCATCAGCTATTAGTTTTACATCTACCTCACGCATCTTTCTCCCTCCTTTTAAAAATTTTATTTATTTTAAAAAGCCCTCTTCCCATCTTTTTCCAGATATGAATACGTTGGTACAGGCTTAAAAAGCTTCTACATTTTATATTAGATTTATTTTAAAAAATTCCTGCCTGCAAAACCAAAAAAACAAAAAAAAAATTATAATATTTACAGGAATTCTAAGTTTTAAATATGGCCCTTTTATGCAGGGGGCAATATTTTTGCGGCAAGCTTAAAATGAAGCAGGATAGCGCAGCACCGCTGTCGAATACAGCTATTAGTTGGAAAATGCAGGATGTTATAAGGGAGGTAGATAGCTCGTGCCCGTTTTGCATAACCTTATGGAAAGCACGGTAAAGGAATTGATAAATGACCTTATGGCCAAGGAAAACATGTGCACCTGTGAGCAGTGCCGCCTGGACGTGGCCGCCCTGGCACTTAACAACCTTCCCCCGCGTTACGTTGTTTCACCGAAGGGGGCATCGTATGCCCGGGCAGACCTGCTGGAACTGCAAAAATATGTAGATGTTATCGGGGCTATCACCAAGGCCATCAGGCTGGTCAAGGAACACCCCCGGCATTAACCCGTAAACAAATGGGCTTCGCAGCGCGTTGGTGAAGTGTGATTTAGAAAGATGTGGGGCATCCGGCATTAATCCGTAAACAATTGCGCGCTTTGCAGCGGGGTTTTGTATGCAGATTTATTATGCTCGCAGGTTAAACAACCATTTCCTGGCGATGCGACCGAAATTAATGCTGTTTATGTCTTAGAAAATATCTTAATGGGTTAGATAAATCGCGGCACCGCTTCCGCAGTATTTGTGTATGGCTTAGCACAAAGCAGGGCTTTTGCAGCCGCGATACGGCAGGGCCTGCAGTAAGGTTGCCGGGGTACGTTCAGGATACCGGGGGCATTACGGGGTCCAGGCGCGGTCTATTTCTGGAGAATTTCAAGCAGTTCCTCTTCGGACAGTACAGCTGTCCCCATTTGCAGTGCTTTTTTAAGCTTCGAACCGGGGTTGGCCCCGGCCACGATATAATCTGTTTTGACGCCGACGCTGCCGGCCACCTTTCCTCCCAAAGCTTCGATCCTCTCTACTGCCTCCTGGCGGGTTAAGCTCTCCAGCGCGCCGGTAAGAACGAAAACCTTCCCCTCCAGGCTCTTTGCGCCCCTTTCTTCCTCGAAAAAGTTTACCCCGGCCCGTTCCAGTTTCTCTATGATCAGCTTTGTCTCCGGGCGGGAAAAGAATTCGGTCACGGCGTCGGCTATCTTCGGCCCTATCTCTTCAACAGCGAGCAGTTCTTCTTCTGAAGCGGCAGCTATGCGGTGGAGGCTCATAAAGTGGGCGGACAGTATGCGGGCAACTCTTTCGCCGACAAATCTTATTCCCAGTGCGTACAGCAGCTTGTGCAGGGGGTTGGCCTTGCTCTTTTCGAGGGCCTGCAGCAGGTTTCGGGCTGATTTATCCCCCATCCGCCCCAGCCCGGCAAGATCTTCATAGCGAAGGCTGTACAGGTCTCCGACATCTTTTGCCAGGCCGGTTTCATAAAGCTGCTGTGCCAGCTGCTGGCCGAGGCCGGCAATATCCATACCGCCCCTGGAAGAAAAATGAATTATCCTTTCCACTACCTGGGCCGGGCAGGCGGGGTTCAGGCACCGCAGGACAGCCTCCCCGGGCAGCCGTCGGACAGCACGCCTGCACGAAGGACAGCTCCGGGGCATGGTAAAGGGCTGCTCCAGGCCTTCCCTCTTTTCTTTCAGCACCTCCACCACTTCCGGTATTACGTCTCCCGCTTTATGGACGATTATCCTGTCCCCGATCATGGCCTCTTTTTCTTTTAAAACATCCTCGTTGTGCAAACTGGCCCTCTTTACTACAGAGCCGGCCAGCAGCACCGGCTGCAGCACGGCAACCGGTGTAATGGCGCCCGTCCGCCCGACATTTACCTCAATGTCCCTGATAACAGTCTCCACTTCCTCTGAGGAAAACTTGAAGGCAACCGCCCAGCGCGGCGCCCTGCTGGTAAAACCGAGCTTCTGCTGCAGGGAAAAATCGTTTACTTTAAGCACAACCCCGTCTATCTCGTAGGGTAGCTCCTGTCTTTTGGCATCCACATCGCGGCAGTACTGCAGGCACTGCTCCAGCCCGCTGAGCATCACAGCGAGGGGGTTAACCTTAAAGCCCATCTCCTTGAGGAAAAAGAGGGCTTCCCACTGGGTTTTTATATCCTTATAACCGCTCAGCTGGATAAGGGCGTACACAAAAATATCGAGCGGCCTTTCTGCCGCCACTTTGGGATCGAGCTGGCGCAGCGAACCGGCGGCGGCGTTGCGGGGGGTGGCAAAAAGAGACAACCCATGCTCGATCCTTCTTTCATTCAGCTTGATGAAGTCATCCCTGGAAATAAACACCTCCCCCCTCACTTCGGCGGTAATCTCCTCTTTAAGCCTCAGGGGCAGGCTCCACACGGTAACGAGGTTGTGGGTGATATCTTCGCCGGTATAACCGTCTCCCCTGGTAGCGCCTCTTTTGAAAACACCCTTTTCGTAATACAGCGACACCGCCAGGCCGTCTATTTTCGGTTCTCCAACCCAGTTTATCTCCCCGCCCCCGGTGACCTTTTTACAGCGCTGGAAAAAATCGCGCAGCTCGCCCTCCGAAAAAACGTTTTCCAGGCTCAGCATGGGCACGGAGTGGTTGACTTCATGAAAGGAGGAGGCGGGCTTTCCGCCCACTCGCCTGGAGGGGGAATCAGGGGTTACCAGGTCGGGATAAGCAATTTCCAGTTCTATTAGTTCCCTCATTAAAAGGTCAAACTGGGCATCGCTGATGCGCGGGCTGTCCAGTACATGATAGTAGTAGTTGTGCTCGTTGATTATCTCTCTTAATTCTTTTAACCGCCTGGCAGCATCTTCTTTATTCACATCAAAAAAGCCTCCTGCTTCAGCTCCTGTTGTCCAGGTTCACCTTTTCCAGTATTCCCTGGGCCGCCGAAAAAGGATCCAGCTCCTTGTTGTTAATTTTTTCAATGGCCTGCTCGAACATGGCCGTCCCCGATATCCTGCCCCAGAGCATGTTTTT
>PWRZ01000222.1 GCA_003563385.1 Syntrophomonadaceae bacterium | reverse complement strand
TCCAGTGCTACCTCTGCCACCACCAATGCATCATTCACGACGGGCAAATTTGCCTGTGCAAAGTTCGAAAAGCAAGTGGGGGCACCCTTTACAACTCGGTTTACGCCCGGCCGGCTGCCGTAGTGGTCGAACCCGTAGAAAAAGAGCCGCAGTACCATTTTTTACCGGGAAGCAATGCCTTATGTATTGGAACTCCCGGCTGCAATTTTACCTGTAGAAACTGCCATAACTGGCAGTTATCTCAACAAAGCCTAACTGATTTAGAAAGGTATCATGCTTACTCTCCCCGGGACATTGTTGATTTAGCCCATAAACGACAAGTTCCCACTATATCTTTTACATACAATGAACCCACCGTGTTTTATGAGTATATGTTGGACATTTCTATGCTGGCTAAAGAAGAGGGCCTAAAAACCATGCTTCACACCAATGGCTTTATGCATCCCGACCCCCTTGATTACCTTTTACCTTACTTGGACACCGTAACTATAGACTTGAAAGCTTTCACCGAAGACTTCTACGGTGGAATTTGCGGAGGTAAGCTATCTCCGGTTTTGGATACTTTGCGTAGCATCACCCAGGCAGGTATATGGTTGGAAATAGTAAACCTGGTCATCCCGAGGTTAAACGACGATTTTGCTTCCATCCAAAAAATGTGTCGTTGGATCCGGACGCAACTGGGAGAGCATATCCCCTTGCACTTTAGCCGTTTTTCTCCCGCTTACAAATTAAGGGGTTTGCCTCCCACCCCCCTCGAAACCCTGGAAAAAGCTTACACCATTGCCAAAGAAGAAGGTCTACTTTTTGTAACCCTGGCCAACACTCCTGGACACAAATATAATTCCACCTTCTGTCCGGTATGTAACCGTACCCTCGTAGAACGCCACCATATTATGGTAAAGAGTATTAACATAGAAAACGGAAAGTGCCGCTTCTGCTATACCTCAATCCCGGGGATATGGTCTTAGCTTTCTCCACTCTTTCACCAACCTGTTATAAAATTACATCCCGAAATCCAAAAAGAGAGAAAAGCAAGAAACGTTGACCAGCAGAAGCTTCTTCGGTACACTTTAAATACACATCCTTCAAAGCTCTTCTGTCTCTTCTGCATCGGCGCCGTAGATGCTGAAAAGAACAAGGCTCCCTGTTTTAACTAGCCCCAGTACAAGGAGCGTCTGCCAGAGCCCCAGCAAGGGAAAAAGAGCAACGGAAACAACCAGACCGGCACCCCAGCCTCCCAGAAGATCGGCACCGTAGAAAATGCCGCCAACCTTTTCCGCCTGTTCCTCTTTACGGGAAAACAAAGCTGCGGCCAGCGGAAACTGGGCTCCTACGGCAAAGCCGGAAAGAAGCGAAAATGCAGCCAAGATAGCCAGAACGAGTTCCCCGGGGGCATGCCCGGCCAGAAGCTGCAGGCAGAGCACAACGGGATAAAAGAGAAAAAGCAGTGCTGCTACCGCAGCTTCCAGGCAGAGAAAGGTTTTTCTTTTCTGCTCCACGGGGCGGCGCATCCCCCACAGCCCGCCGCAGAATGTCCCCGCCATGAAGGAGGCCACCAGCAGCCCGGCCATCTGGTAGACAAAACCGTAAAGGCACTGGAAAGCAAAGAGCACCAGCAGATCAAAGGACATCCCCGCCCATCCGCTGGTAAATACGGCCCAGACCAGGGCAGCCGTTCTACGGCGCCTGCTCTTGGCCAGAACCGCCAAAAGCGTTACCGTAACAGCGAAAACGGTAAAGATATAATGCCAGACTCCCAGGCGTTCCAGGAGTGCCATATACTTCAGCACTTCCGGAGAAAAGGCGCCGCCCCAATAGGTGAGAGCGTAAAAAAAAGCGGCCGGGTTAAGGTCATGGTTGAGGCGCGCCTCGCTTCCCTCCAGGGAGGCCGTAAGCCAGCTTTCTCTGCCGGGATCGAGGCGATATTCGAGGTAGCTCCTGGAGATGAAGCCCACGGCAACGCCGCGTTCCGCCAGACGTTCTTCCAGGATGGCGGGAACGAGCTTAAGGGGCTCGGTTGAAGCCAGAAAAATGTTCAAATCGCCGGCGATAACCTGCACGTGCTCAAAGGTCTCCTGCAGCGAACTGTACAGGGAAGCGTTCAAGACGATCATCTCCGGGCCCATGTAAACAGAAGAACCCGGTGCCGTGAAGGCTATGATCCCGCCCTCGTTCAGCCTCTGCCGTATCAGGGAGAAAAACTCCGTGGTAAAGAGGCGGTTGGTCTGCAGGGTCTCCGGGGTGATAAAGCCCAGCAAGACCAGATCGAATTTCCTCTCGGTGCGGGCCAGGAAAAGGCGCCCGTCGAGATACTGCACCTCAACGCGGGGATCTCCGAGCTCCCTTTCAGTCATGGGGGTGGAAAACTCTGCCACGACCTTGGGAAGCCGGGGGTCGAGCTCTACGTAGACGACTTCTTCCAGCGGGTGCTTCAGCAGCTCGTCCAAAAAGCCCCCTGGGCCGCCTGCCAGCAACAGGCTTCTTTGGGGATCAGGGTGCGCAGCAGCGGCAAGGTGGACAAAATCGGCGATGAGGGCGGTATCCGGTGCAGGAGACGTAATCACAGGGCGGCCATCATAAAAGAAGGTATACTCGCCTTTGCTGTGCACAATTACGATATTACCATAGGGGGAATTTTCGTAGTGCACCACCTCCTGGCCCCGCCACATGCGCTCCAATGAGCGCTCGTGTAAAAAGCCGCTTATTGAGGGGAAAGAAACAAGCAGCAGCAGGGCGGTTCCCAGCAAGGCAACCCTCGGCGCAACCAGCTTCACCCCGGAGCCAACGCTTCGCGAAAACAAACCAAGAAGACCGGCTCCCCCCAGCAGGTGTAGGATGCCGATACCCAGGGAGAGTTCCAGTGAATGATACCGCTCCGCCAGCAGGAAAGTAAAAATGACTCCTCCGGATAGCGTGCCGATGATCTCGTAGAGATAAATCCTGCCGATCGCCCCCTTCTCCCCGGCAGAGTCTGAGAGCAGACGGCACCCCAGGGGGAAAAGGGCTCCGTGAACAAAGGCCGGCGGGGCCATGAGGAGCAGCGAGGTCAGAAAAAGCGGCACGATACCCACTGTTTCACCGGGAAGCGGGCTGAAGAAAAGGTATTGAGCGCCGGGGCTGAAAAAAAGGGAGGCCGGAAGCAGGAGGGCATAAAGGACCAGGAAGAGGATATAAAGGTAGAGTGCTCTCCTCAAGGAATCAACCTTACGCCCGGCAGCCAGTGCCCCGGCCGCTTCCATAAGGAGCCAGTTTGCCAGGACCACCCCCAGGGTCAGCTCGTTGCCGCAAAAGCTAACCAGTAGCTCCCGCATAATCAGCAGCTGCCCCAGCATACCGCCGGCACCCACTGCCACCGTTACCGTAAGCAGTACTGCGGTTCTGTTTTCAATTCTGCTTCCGGTCAATTTACTGCCGCGATCCCTTATTTCCAGACGCCTGGGATTGTTTTGCCGCAAAACCTACACCTGCTCTCCTCAAAGTTAATCCGGAGAACCGAAATAAGAGCCGCTTCGATAGTTTCCCCCAGTCCTACCTCGCCGGCAATCAACGCTCGGGTGCCATATTTACCGTCCTTCCCCCAAAGGTATGAAGCAGATTTGCGTACTGCTC
>PWRZ01000143.1 GCA_003563385.1 Syntrophomonadaceae bacterium | reverse complement strand
TTTAATGTATTTCTATTACGCCGAAAACATGAGGAGGTATCAGAAAATGTCCCGACAGTATGTGACATTGAAAAAGAAGGAGCGAGTTTGTGTAGTCACTATCAATAACCCACCTGTAAACGCTTTGAACACTCAGGTAATCACCGAACTTGAGCAGACCTTTGACAAGCTGGCGAAGGATGCAGAAATCCTTGCAGTGATTTTGACCGGTGAGGGTAAGAAGGCATTCGTGGCTGGTGCTGACATCTCTGAATTCCCATCCCTTAACTCTTCCAGCGGTGTTGAACTGTCAAAGCGAGGCCAAAGTGTTTTCCAGAAGATAGCGGAGTTCCCTTACCCTGTTATCTGTGCCGTAAATGGTTTTGCCCTGGGAGGGGGCCTGGAACTGGCCCTGGCCTGCGATATCAGGGTCTTGGAGGAAAATGCCCGGGTAGGAGCTCCCGAAATCACCCTGGGTCTGATTCCCGGTTATGGGGGCACGCAGCGCCTGCCTCAAACTGTCACTCTCGGCAAGGCAAAGGAACTCATCTTCACCGGTGATATGATCGACGCCGCCGAGGCCTACCGGATCGGCATCGCCGACCGCCTGGCACCCAAAGAAGGCGCCCTGGAAGAAGCACTGAAGTTGGCCGGGGTTATTGCTTCCCGCGCTCCAGTTGCCCTAAAAGTAGCTAAGCGGGTTATTAACAATACTCTGGGAAAAGAACTGAAAGAAGCGTTGAATATCGAGGCCAACGGCTTTGGGGAATTGTGTGATACAGAAGACAAAAATGAGGGAGTTAAGGCCTTTTTCGAAAAACGTCTGCCCACCTTCCAGGGCAGTTAACCAAAGGGTTTAATTAAAGGTAATTAAAGGGACACCATACTAAACTATTATCCCCTATAGGGAAATTAAAAGGACAACGCCTAATTATCCGGCAACAAAGAAAGAGTGAAAATAATATGCCTAAATTTATTTGATTATGTCCTGTTTATGAATGTAGGAAATAGGAAGTTGAGGAATAATATATTTATCAATAATTTTCATTGTGTCCCGAAACTTTTGTCCCCTTAATCCTCCTTGGGATAAGGTTTAGCTCGTTTATTCGGGCTATGGCTTTGGCCCGGCTATTGACTCTTAGTTTGCGGCAAATATTCCGGACATGGGTTTTGGCAGTGTCAACACTGATGTAGAGGGATTTCGCTATAGCCTGGTTTGATAGGCCCTCCGCCAGGAGTTTGAGCACTTCCCACTCCCGTTTTGTCAGCGGCTCCAACGTCTCCTGGATCGGCTCCTGGGCAAAGCCGGCCTCGGTGCCGGTGCCAGCGCCAGCGCCACTACCACTGCCAGTGTCAATATTAGTGTCAACGTAACCATGCCCTGTAGACGTTTTCTTCTCTTTCAAATCTTTCAAAAATCCTTCGTACAGCTTATCAATATACTGGAGCAGCGGCTCGCCGCAGCGTTTCTCGGAAGGAAGCATCTCCTGCCGCGATTTTAAGGTCTTAAGCAGCCTGCACAACTCTGCACCCTCATCAATAAATATGCGGTAATAACCTTCCGCTGCCCCCAGCCGCAAAGCCTCGTCCAGGCTGGCCAGGGCGCGCTCTGTAAAGTTTAATGCCCGGCAGCAAAGCGCCTTTAAAATTAACATCTCTATCATCTGCCCGAGAGCGCCCTCTTCCTCCAGCAGGACAGCCATGCGGTCCAAAAGCAGCAGCGCTTGAGCGGGCTTGTCCAGGTACAGTAAAGCCCTTACCAGGGTGCTGAAGGGATAGTATTGTAAAATGGTAATTTCATCATCAACAGACAGCCCGCAATCTTCCACCCAGCGGCAAACTGCCTCGCGGTCATTCTTTTTAATGGCCATTCTAGCTCTATGGGCCCCAATTATGGAAAGCCAGTGGGGACAATTTCTGTCCCGCACCTCTTTTTCCAGTATCTTTAACAGCTCCAAGGCAGCATGGGGCTCACAGTGCCCCATCTTTATTTTGGCAGCGGTGATATAAGCGGGGACAAGGACGCCCAAATCTATTTTCCCCCGCCCCGGCTTCAAGGCTGTCTGAAAATATTTTTGTGCTTCTTCCCAGTCGTCTACCTCGTAGTGAATTTCACTGAGCACGGTATAACCGACGGAAAAGGAAAGAAATGCGCCAATTTTTTCTATGGCCGGTTCAGTAGACTTATAAAAATGGGCCGCCTCATGCAGCTTTCCCCGCATGCCAGAATCCACATTCAAAAGGCTGGCACTGCCGGGATTAAATGTAATCATTTCCGCCAGGCTGTGGGGCTGCATTTTGTGGATTGCTTCCATAAAAGTTTCCTTTGCCCCAGCTTTTCCCTTCATTAATGCGAGATATCCCTTGATCATATCTACTTCGCTGCTGATATATTCCAGTGATGAGCCGTCTTCCACCAGGGATAAATTCTGGCTGCTGTTTAGAAAAGCAGCTATTTCCAGGCATGATGATTCCACTTCTTCTATTTTGCGCAAGTGGATCAAAGCCCAGATGTAATAGAGCCATATCCTGGGCCTGCGATATAGCATCTCTTTCGGCAATGAACTGATCCAGTAAGCCAGTGTTGTCAGCTCCCCGGCCTTGTAAGTCCTGGAAGCTTCTTCCTCAATCCATAAAGCTGCCCTTTCGTAATGCCGTCCCTTCAGGGCATGGCTGATGGCCTCTGCAGTAAACCCGTTTTCCTTGAACCACTGACCTGCTTTCTGGTGCAGCCGGTAGAAGAGCCTGGGCTCTTTCTGCCCCAAAAGCTCATTTAGCGCTTCGGCCAAAAGATGATGGTAGCGGTACCAGCAGCGCTGCTCGTCCAACGGGATAATGAACAGGTTCATCCGCTCCAGCAATTCCAGCATCTCCTGGCCGTTGTTGTCACCGGTTAATGCGTTGCACAGGGAAGCGTTCATTCTCTGCAATATGGAGGTTTGCAGCAAAAACTGCTTTACCGCAGCGGGCTGACGGTCGAGGACTTCCTCGCAGAAATAATCCGCAAAATGGCGCTGCCCCCCGGAAAGATACTTAACAGAGCGGCCTTTCTCAGCAGAACTGTTTATGATAATGGAGGCCATTTGCATCCCGGCCACCCAGCCTTCCAGGCGCTGATTTATGGTCAGAAGCTCGCTGTGGGACAAGCTGAAGTCCTGCAGCGTGTTATTAAAAAAGTTCTTATTTTCTCTAAGGTTGAAGCGGAGATCGTTAGCAGAGAGCTCAAGCAGGTGGCCTTTCGCCCGCAGGGTGGCCAGGGGAAGGGGCGGAGCGGAGCGGCTGATGATACAGATATGAAAGCGGGGCGGAAGGTGCTCCAGCAGGTGATTGAGGGAGCTGTAAATGGCCGCGTCGTTAATAAAGTGAAAGTCATCAAGGATGATGGAAAAGTGCTCCCGGCAGCGGCTGCTCTCATTGATCAAAATGGTAAGGATATTTTCGATAAGATGGCCACTGGAGGAAAGTAAATAATTGAGGGACTGCTCGCCCAGTTGAGGGTGAATGCCTTTTAGGGCATGGATGAAATAATTCCAAAAAAGGACGACGTCGTTGTCGTTTTTATTGAGAGACAACCACGCCATGGGCATACTGTTTTGCAAAGCCCACTGTGCCAGCAGTGTTGATTTGCCAAACCCGG
>PWRZ01000110.1 GCA_003563385.1 Syntrophomonadaceae bacterium | reverse complement strand
TTGTAGAAGACCTGGGCGCTGCGGTAGCCGATCTCGGCCAGGATGAAGAAGAGCATCCCGATGAACCATGCGCCCTCCTGGACGAAGAAGAGCATGGCACAGAAGATGACCGCCAATACTGTGAAGAAGAGGAGAAAGCGTTTCTTGGCCCCGGAGAAGTCCGCCAGGGCTCCCAGAATCGGCGAGGTCAGCGCCACGATGAACATGGCGATTCCGACCGCGATGCCCCACAACCGCGAGCCCTCTGCGCCTCCCACGACGGCACCCTTGAAGTAGGCTGAGTAGACCGCCAGCAGCACCACGGCGGCGTAGGCCGAATTGCCAAAGTCATACAGGTACCATCCCCAGTGCTCGCGACGGGTGGGCCGTTGGGCCGCCAGCGTCGACGACATAGATCAGTCTCCTTTCTCGATGGCAGCAGCGGCGACAGATTCGCCGGTACGGGTGATAGAACACCGAGCCGGCCGAATCGTTGCAGCGGTATCGGGCGAAGGCAGCCAGAGGCTGACCATCAGGCTATGCTGTGAGGAAAGGGCTGCCGCCGGCTGTTGAACCACAGGGCGACGGCCGCGAGGAGCAGCACGATGACGGCGGCCACCCAGGCTGTCGTGGCCACAATCGGGCTGCCGGCGTGCTTGACCGCGATGCCCGCGACGGCCCAGACGATCACCAGGGCGTAGGCGGCATCCCGCCTGGTGAAGAGCACCGCCGCTGTGATGGCCGTCGCCGCGGCCAGCATGATCACGGTCCAGGCCTCCGGGCTGATACCCCAGGCGCCCCAGTTGAGATAGTCGAGCAGCTGGGTCACATTGGCGATGGTCGCCACCGTGATCCAGCCCAGGTAGATGCTGAAGGACACCCGAACCAGCCACCGCTCGGCCGCCGATACCGCGGTCCGGCCGATGCCAAGCCGCAGGTAGATCCCGATCAGCAGGGCTAGCAGTACTACCATAGCGACGAGGGTCAGGGGGAAGCGCTCGTAGTGCCAGAGGAAGACCCAGGCCACGTTCGCGGCGCAGCTCAGGGCGAAGAGATACCGCACCCGGCGCAGTCGGGGGTTTTCGCGCTGGCTCGGGAGCGCCTGATAGACGGCAAAACCGATGAGTGCCAGGTAGATCAGGCCCCAGATGGAGAAGACGTACCCGGCCGGCACGAAGAAGGTATCGAAGCGATCCGATATCTCGCCCGTGGTCTGCCCGTTGATGGGCAGGGCGTTCGCCAGTCCGTTCACCACAATTACCCCGACCAGGGCGACCACGTTGACCCACTGTCTCACAATGTCTTTCTTCACTCCTCCTCCTTGTCTCGTGCGCCAAAGCGCGCAGACGTTTGAACGTTAGAAAGTTAGAACGTTGGAATGTTGGAACGTTACAACGTGCCAACCTGCCAACGTCCCAACCCTCCAACCTGCCAACCTTCAAACCTTCCAACCTTCCAACGTGCAACGTGCAACGTGCAACTCTAGCCGCTCCCGCCATCGACGAAGCGCGGCCCCCCCACGAGATACGTGCCCAGCATGATGCGGGCGGTCTTGACCATCATCTGGGTGATGTCGAGAACCTGCTGGGGCGTCGATCCCAGGGCCACCAGGCCATGGTTCTGGAGCAGGACCGCCCGGGGTGGTTCTCCTTGTTTTTGGATACGCGCTTGGAGAGCCTCACGAACGGCCTGCCCCAACGGCTGCCCCGGCGGCGCGTAGGGGACGAAGACGGGTTCCCCATACACCAGCGACTCGGCCGGGAAGATCGAGCCGCTGAAGGCCGCTTCCGCATCTCTGGCGCAGAGGATGGCGTTGATGGGCGACGGGTGGGTGTGGCCCACGAAGGTAGCGCCGCCCAGGGTGAGACACAGGGCGTGGAGCGCCGTCTCGATGGAGGGGGCGCCCGGCGCCTGGGGATCGACCTTGGCGACCTGAAGCTGGTCCCGAACCCGGGGCTCCGGCAGCGTCGGCCCGTCCAGCATCTCCAGTACGGACGCGGCCCGTACCCGTACGAAACTGGTCGCGTCGACATCGGCCATAGCCGTCCCGCTGGCCTTGACCCAGAACGTCGCTTCGTCCGTGCGCACGGACGTGTTTCCCTCGCTGAGGATGACGTAGTCGCGCTCGGGCTCGCTCAACAGAAGCGTCAGGTCGACCAGCTGCTCCAGCTTGCTTTCCATTCGATCCTATTCTCCAGTGGTCGTGACGCAAATCGTGCTCGCCACAAGTGCCATGATGGACGTGGATCTGGGCCGACGGACGGAGCCGCCCTGCCGGCATTGGAGTGGGCGACAGGTTCTGGCCCGCGGCGGAAGTGTACCACAGGTCCGTCTGAGGGCAAGCGTCGGCAGCCGGGGGCTGTGAGCATACGAGAGGGTGCCATAGGCCATCCTGACTCGATGTGGCACTAGCCACACCTGTTCGCCTGGGGGAGACGCTCAGCCCGCCGACGGCGGGCCGTGAGGGGGGATATCGAACGGACTATCACTCCAGATCCCAACTGACCCTCCGCCAATCGCCTGTCCACCCTGTCTTCACGGTCTGAGGCTCTTCTCGCGAAGACGGTTGCTGCAAGGAGATACAGCCGGCGCGCGGGTCGGTTGAGGGGTAGATCTCGCTCCACGAGGTTCGGAGAACCCATCGCTGGCCCGCAACGGTGGGGTTGCCCACCATCGCGTCAACTCGAACTGGCAATCAGCGCCTGATTCCCAGAATGATAGAACTCTGACACTCTCTGAGATTATCGTAGACAAACGTGGCCAGATATGGTATACTAGGCGTAGAGTTCAAGGACGCTCACGGACGGCCGAGAGGCGCAGCGGGCACGTGTGATTGCCCATCGGGGCATTCCTTGGCTTGCTTCTGCCCATCGACGCCGATTAGTATGCCGTCCATTAACAGCGTGCTCAGTGGCGCAGTCGACCAGGCTTGTCCTATGCTGGTGACAGCAATGGACCGATAGGACGTGGGATTGCCGGGCACAGCCGTTCCTTGTCCCGGTGCCCGCTACACCATGTCATCCGGACCGTCCCGGCGTGAACGAGACTCGCGCCGTACACCCACTTTCAGGCCCTAGTTAGTGCGGGGTGCGCTGGACCGGTATAGTACCGTCTGCTGTACTGAGCATGGGACGAATGCGATCTCCGCTGGCCCACCGAACGGAGAGTCGATTTGTTTCATCCTTCGTTGTTGAACTACGACGGACCGGCGATATACCAGCGGATCCTGGTGATCGACGACGATGCTGGGATCCTGAGGCTGGTGGAGCTGACGCTATCCCGGGAGGGATACGAGGTCTGGACCGCCCTCTCCGGGGAGGAAGCGCTGGACCTGATCGAGCGGCGCGGCCTGCCCCATCTGGCCATCGTGGATATTCTGATGCCGGGCATGGACGGCTTCGAGTTCTGTCGCACCGTGCACGGATTCTGCGACCTCCCCATCATCCTCCTGAGCGCCATCGCTGCCAAGGACACGGTGGTCCAGGGTATCCAGGAATGCGCCGAGGACTACATCACCAAGCCCTTCAGCCCGCGGGAGCTGGCTGCCCGGGTGGAGCGGGTGCTGCGACGGATCGGCGACTTCGCGTACGCGCTGCAACCCCTGATCGATGTGGACGAGCGCCTGGCCGTCGACTTTGCGGCG
>PWRZ01000005.1 GCA_003563385.1 Syntrophomonadaceae bacterium | reverse complement strand
GCTGCCCATGCTGCCCATGCTGCCCATGCTGCCCATGCTGCCGAATGCATTACCCCTGGGGTTGGAAATATACAGGCCCGAGCAGAGCAGTAGCAAGAAAGAGACAGCCATCAGCCAGTGATAGATGCGTACGCCCGGGGAATGGCGCATTTTCTGGAGGTTAATCATAACTCCAAAACAGTCTCCTTTCCCTGTTCCAGGCAGATAACGTGGGCCGAACAGGCATAGCAGGGGTCAAAAGAGCGGATCACCCTGCCTATTTCAACAGGCTGATCGAAATCATTGACAGGGAGCCCCAGCAGTGCTTCCTCCACCGGGCCGGGCCCGCCGCCGTCATCTTGCGGCGAAAAATTCCAGGCCGACGGCGTTATGATCTGGTAGACGGCAATACGCCCCCCCTCCAACTTCAGCCAGTGCGAGAGCGGCCCGCGCATTCCTTCGTGCAGACCCACACCCACGGCCTTAGAAGGGATTTTGAAAGGCCTGTAAAACGGTTCCCCGGGAGAAAGCTGTTCCAGCCACTGCAGCAGCAGCCGGGAAACTTTTACCGACTCGCGCGAACGCTCTACGATGCGCTCCATAACAGAGCTGCCCGCCGGCTTTCCCGGGGTGCTTACACGTGCCCGGGCCAGCGGCCCTCCCTCGCAGGGAAGCCCCCTGTAACGGGGCGCCTTGATCCAGGAGTAAGCCCTGTCGCCGGAGATATGGGGCTCCGCCTCCTCTTCAAAGGGATGTCCCCCCCTGCCGCTGTACCATGAACAGCCGATATCTTCGGCTACGGCGGAAGTGTCCACTTCCTCCCGCCTGCCCCGCAGCACCGCGCCGGGCTCGAACTGGTATGAATCGCCCTGCGCCGCTTGGAAAAGGCCAAAACTGAGGTAGCTTTTGTCCCTGCCGCCCAGGTGCAGGTAGTCCCGGTAATTATCCTGCAGCAGCAGGGTATCGGGTAGATAAACTTCTTCAATGAAGGTACCGAGTTCGGCGATCCTGCCGCGCAGCTCCAGAAAGGTCTCCCGGCACGGGTAAAAGGTGACTCCCCCGGGGACGAGGCCGTGGTTGTGCGGGGCCTTCCCTCCCAGCATGGTAAGGGCCTCGTGGGCAAGACGCGCCTGTTCCACGGCCGCCCAGTAATGTTCATGCAGCTTTTGCGTATTGCGGCGTGAAACCCTGAAGTCGGCGCTATAAGCGCCATTGAAAAGACGCCCGGGCGGGGGGGCCACCCAATCCCACAGCATGAGCATGTAGAAGTGCCTGAGATGGTTTTGAAGCAGGTCCAGCCCGAAGATGATGTTGCGCAGCAGGACGGCGTTGGCGGGAATCTCTGCCCCGGCAGCTGCTTCCAGTGCCCGGCAGGCAGCTATCCCGTGTGCGGAGGAACATATCCCGCAGATGCGCTGGGTAAGGTAAGGGGCATCCCAGGGATGCCGCCCCTTCAAGATCATCTCGAAGCCCCTGAAGATACCTCCTTTGCTGCGGGCCTGCACCACCTTTCCCCCTTCCACCATCACCGTCACTGCTCCCACGGCGTTGGCCCTGGTTACAGGGGATATGGTTATTTCATGCACTGCATCACCCCTCATCACCACCGCAGTCAACTAAAATTAGGGGCGGAAAATATGGAAAGCCCCTTGTTTTAAGAGTTTCTTCACCCGGGACCATTTTCGGGCGGCAGCTTCCTGAAGTGGACCCCGAAGCGGACCCTGAGCCAGCCCTTGAAGCGGATGCTGAAGCAACCCCCGAAGCGGTCTCTGCAGCGAGCCCCGAAGCGAGCCCTGCAGCAACCCCCGAAGCGAGCCCTGCAGCGAGCTCCGAAGCGAGCCCTGCAGCAGCCTTCCGCTTTTAACATTTCCGGCCAGGTGGGCGGATATACCCAGCAGCGCCATCACCCCGGCAGCCAGCCCCGCCGTTTTGAGGTTGACCCGCACAGGCCCTGCATACAGGTCGCTTAAATGCTCAAAAAAGGGGGCCACCTGGTCCGGGAACTCCGGCGCGGTACAGCCGATGCAGGGGCTGTTGACACTCACGGGCCACCCCGATTTCCGGCTTATCCACATTCTCTGCGGACAGTCGGCACGCGTCACCGGGCCCTTGCAGCCGAGCAGGTACGTGCAGCCCTCCTGGCCCGGATGCGTAGCAAAATTACTTTCCCGGTACAGGGGCAGCCTTTCGCAGTGGCTGTGCACCGTGCTGCCGTAGAGAAAGCGCGGGCGGCCCATAGAATCAAGCTCCACCCGGCCTGCAGCCTTGATCTGCCGCAGTGTCTCCACTATCCAGCCCGGATTGACGGGGCAGCCGGGGACGTTGATGACGGGGCGCTCCAGGACATCAGAGAGGGACAGCGACCCTGTCACGTTGGGGTGGGCGGCGTAAGGGCCGCCAAAGCTGGAGCAGGTTCCCACCGCAACCACCCAGCGGGCCTCGGCCCCCAGGCGCCTAACCAGCTCCAGTGCCGTAACCGGCCTTCCCTTCACCTCCGCCATTATGCTCATCTGCCCGCCCATGGCCGTGCTGACCGTCCCCTCCACAACAAAGATAAATTCCCCGCCGCGGAGCGCGGGATGCTCCCAGGAAGCAGCGGCCCTCTCGCCCTCGGCAGCCATTATCATGCTGTTGTAATAAATATCGAAATCTTCTTCCAGGAGCTGCCGCAGGGATGGGCTATCACTGTTAAGAAAAGAAATAATATGGCCGTCACAGGTATTGGTACCCAGCCATATTATACCCAGGCGCCCACAAGGAGCATCCCCTCCGGCACGAACCTTTTCAGGCACTGCATCCCCGCTGCCGCTGCCGTCGTCTCTGTCGCTGCCGCCGCTGCCGCTACCCCTGCCGCTGCCGCTACCGCCGTTAACGCCGTTGCCGCTGCCGGGGAAACTGGGGCAATTTTCCCTATCCAAAAACATCTCTCCCGCTCAATACTCCTTCATGGCCCTGATGAGCAGGGAAGCCAGCGTGCGCTGCTCCTCCGGTGAGGCTATATCCCACAGCTCTTTCATAAGCTGCTGCTCCGGGCTCCTGGGGTCGACATGATCGTGCAGAAAATCCCCCAAGTGGTTGACAAAGGCGGTCATGCTCTCGTCGGAGATACCGACAAAATCCCCTGCCTTAAGTAAAGGAGAAAGTATTCTCTTCCATCTCTGCCACGAAGTGGCCGTTTCTTTTTGCACCCGTACCAGGCCTCTTTTGATCTTCATCAGTTGGCAATTTAATAACGCTTTTTCCAAAATCTGTTATGCTCGGGCACGGTTAAAACTAAAGCGATTCTACCCCGCTTGTACCTTCATTTCATTTTTCCCCGGGAGGCCGATAATATACCGGCAACAGCCAGCTCACCTTCACCCGGGACTACACCGCTTACCAGCGCGGCAGCAAAAGGCCAGGCCGTAACAAAAAAAGGAGCCGCGGGCTCCAGTTCAAGGTGCAAACAAGGTGGGGACACTCTGACGCTTATTTTTTTGATGCGCGTCACCACGTTATCGCGTCACCACTCCATACGTTATGTTATACGTTATATTGTCACACTGTATTACACCATCATGATTATACCATCATAATTACACTATCATGCCCGCACATGCCCGCAGACTGCCCCCCCCGGCACAAACAGCTCTTATGCCTTCCTTAGCGGCTC
>PWRZ01000155.1 GCA_003563385.1 Syntrophomonadaceae bacterium | reverse complement strand
CCCTGTTGGCATGCCCTTTTTTGAAAACATGGGCTGGTTTGAAGAGGAAAAGAGGCTGCAGTTTACTACCAATGTTCGCATAGACGGGGAGATCGAGGCAATTGAATGGAGTATTGATGCCGGGGGGACAGACTTAAGAAAAGAAAGCTCACAATAAATGAAAGAGGTTTATCTTGCTATTACCGGGCTTTTTGTTGCATTTGTATTATTCCTGGTATGTGCCTAATTAATACAGGGCCATGCCGTTTATTATGGGGTTGCTGTCATTTCTACTCTACGGGTGGCTGATCCGTGTCCTGGTTTTCCTGCTAATCCCGTTTTTCCGGGGTGCTTACGGCATGTGGCTGGCCCTGGGGCTGGCTGCAGCCGTCATCGCTGTCCCCGTTGTAGTAGGGCTGGTAATTGCGGCCTTAATCTCGAGAAAGCGGAATAAATAAACAATATTGACAGGAGGTTTTTTTTCTTTTATTATATACTACTAAAATAATTATAATTACTAATACTATCACATTAAAAGGCAATTATTCATGTAAAGACATCTATGAAGCCCAGTCATAACCAACTGATGGATGAAAATGTTAATACGCTATTTTCAGGGTAGCGGACAGGAAACCAGTGGCTTTCCCATTTTTCCAGTATTAAGGGAAGCTTTTTTATTCATTGGGAATAGTGTTTAAGGAGGTAATCTAAAATGAGATACAAGACTATAGTATTAGCTGTTGTTTTGCTATTGGTGACTGGAGTTCTGGCAAAACCATATCTCCCTTTTTAAAATCGGGGCGGCCAGGAGTTTAATGTTACTCCAGAACCATTAAAATTGTATGAAGAAGCTGCTGCGCTGCGAAGACCCATTTTTTTAGAATTTTATGCCAGCTGGTGACCGACCTGTAGAATTATGGAGCCCGTGATTTCGGCTCTGGCAGAAGAATACTCTTCAGAAGTAACATTCATCAAGGTAGACATTGATGCTCCCCAGGGGGAAAAGCTCATGATAAAAAAGGGAATTCATTTTGTGCCTGCTTTTATTTTCATAAGCAGAGAAGGAGAGATTGTCAAAGAAGCAAGTGGGCGGCAGAGCAAAAATTCTTTGCGACGGGATATTGAAAAGCTCCTTGGCGATTAAAGTGACACTTGCAAAACTGCAAAAATAAAAATTCAGCTATTACTGTTAAGGAATGCCAACCAGGAGGAATTACTGGTGTTTGAACAATTTTTTACAGAAACTGTCCCCCTGACTATTTCAGATAGAAGTATGGCTGCGTTTGTAATTGTTTTCGCCGGGGGCTTGTTTACCAGCTTCAACCCGTGCGTAGTATCCATGCTTCCTGTTTTGGTTTCATATATCGGTAGTGATTCAAGTGCCGGGAAAAGGAAAGGTTTCTTTCTTTCCTTTTCTTTTGTAACAGGTCTTGCTGTTACTTTTGCTATTTTAGGTTTGATTGCAGCTTACCTGGGAGGTATTTTCGGGCAGCTGGGGTTTAACTGGTATTATATTCTGGCAGGAGTTGCCATAATTATGGGGCTATACCTGCTGGAAGTGATCAGTTTTAGATTGCCCGGGATTGGTTCCATGCCTGTAAAAGCCAGGGGCAAGGGGAGTTCATTCCTTATGGGGCTTCTGTTTGGGCTGGCTGCTTCACCTTGCGCTACTCCGGTACTGGCAGTAATCGTTACCTATGCTGCCACTCAGGGAGAACCTTTATACGGCAGCAGTCTCCTTTTTACTTATGGCATTGGGCATGGTCTCCTTCTAATAATGGCAGGGACTTTTACAGCAACAATCCGTAACATTGGGAAAATTCGCAGTATTTCCCGTTATTTTAATTATATCGCCGGCTCTGTTTTGATTTTTTTCGGTCTCTATTTACTGGCCCTGGCTTCATGGTAGAGTAAAAAAGTGCCTTCCATTCTTCTGGTGGTGCGGGGCAGAAGTAACCTTAGAAGCCGAACCGGCAAAAGGTTCCCTGTTTAGGGAATGGAAAGAAAAAGAAGAGACGGTGCACACCGAAAAGAGCTACGGGTTTACAGAGGTCCTCGATTCTATAGAAACCATTTATGATAAAGTTCATCAGACAACTTCCGGCACTGAAGATGTTGCTGCGAAATATAGTCTGGGGGTGCCCATTAGCATGGGCTGAGAGGTATGGGGCAGGAAACCCCGCCAACCCTTTGAACCTGAGATGGGTAATGCCAGCGTAGGGAAGGACCAAGCAGGCGGTAAAATGCGCAATGATTAGCCGTAGGCCTCAAGGTCTACGGTTTTTAAATATTTATTGACCGATTGTTCCCCGTCCGGTAAGATATATTTACTCCAATTTTTGCAAATAGGTGGGCCGTTTTGCGCCTTTTTGGAAGTATTTTAAATTTATTTTGCATAAGACATCCATGAAGCTTCGCTTCACCATCAGATCTATGAAAATGCTCTCTCATGGGCAAAGGATTATTTATGACAGATTTGCATTTTCAGGGTAATTAAGCAGAAGTGAGCACGCCACTAAAATTATATGTTAAGGAGAGATGGGCATGAGCATAAACCGGGAGAGAAAAAAAGAGGCCATTAAGGCTATCATCAGGGAATTGCACCAGGGACTTTCTGTGGAAGAAGCCCGCGAAAGGCTTGAAAAAGAAGTAGGGGAGATTTCCTCGACCGAAATAGCTGACATTGAGCAGACCCTTATCAACGAAGGGATGTCCCCGGAGGAGATTAAAAAGTTTTGCAACGTCCATGCCCTTCTTTTCCAGGAGGCACTGGCACAGGACGTTGCCCAGGAGGACAATCCTGCCCACCCCGTTTACCTTTTTAAACTGGAAAACAGGGAGATTGAAAAAATTACCGCTGCCCTGGGAGAGCTTATTGAAAAGGCGCACCATGAAAGCGTGGAGACGGTAAAGGAAAAGCTCAGGGAGCAGCTGGTTAAGCTGCAGGACCTTGAGCTTCACTACACCAGAAAGGAACAGCTGCTATTCCCCTACCTGGAAAGATACGGTTTTATGGGCCCTTCCAAGGTCATGTGGGGCAAAGATAACGAAATAAGAGAGCTTTACAAGCAGGGTTTGGCCGGCCTGGAAAAAGTGAGCACCCGGGAGGAGCTAAAAGAGCTCATTGACGACATCCTTGGTCCTCTTGTGGAGGAGGTGGAGGGCATGATCTTTAAAGAGGAGAACATCCTTTTCCCCACCTCCCTGGAAAAGTTGAGCACCGAGGACTGGGTGGAGATACTGAAGGAGAGCGACGAGGTGGGCTACGCCTACATTGAAAGGCCCCGGGAGACGGCACAGTTAATTGAAGAGCTAAAATATGCCGTCTCCGAAGAGCCGGTTTGGAGCGGCGGGCAAATATCCTTTCCTACGGGCAACCTTACCCTGAAAGAGCTCACCCATATCCTCAACGCCCTACCTGTGGAGGTTACTTTTGTCGATGCCGAAGACACAGTGCGCTACTTTTCGGACAACAGTGAGCGGATATTTGTGCGCACCCGCTCCGTTATCGGCAGGAAGGTGCACAACTGCCATCCTCCTCAAAGCGTGGAGCTGGTGCAAAAAATCTTAAGCTCGTTTAAGGAAGGTAGCCGGGATCGGGCCGAATTCTGGTTGGAGATTGAGGGGAGGATGATTTATATACAGTTTTTTCCTATTAT
>PWRZ01000199.1 GCA_003563385.1 Syntrophomonadaceae bacterium | reverse complement strand
TTTCATTCGTCTTCCCTTCAATGGTTAGATTCAAGCACTTTGTTTGGCCTGTCGAGTCGGAACCGTATTTCCCGGCTATGTTTTCTTATCGTGACCGTTCTTCTATCTCCGGGTCGCTGGCGTTGACAGAAACGGTCAGATTCGCACCCACAGGGCAATTTTGCCCTTCGGACGGGGTAGTGATTTCGATCGTGGGGGTGGCGTTGGCGGGCATTTCGAAAGACCATGCGTCGTCGAGGCCATCGTAGACCTCGTCGTCCGACGCCGTGGCAAACAGCACCTCGTATCCGCCGCTGAGGACGCTGCTCTTGTTCAGCGCCCGGGACGAGACCATCTGGGGCACCCTGTAATTCTCCGGAGTGAAGACCAGCGTCGCATGACTGACTTCCCCCCGTGTGGGATCACTCACGGCGATATGGACGGTGACGTCCTCCTGCGGCGGGTAAAGAAAACGGACACTCAGGAGTTCTGAGGCGGCATAGGCATTGCTGGTAGCAGGTGTAACCTTGAAGCCGGGTGCCCGCGCCTGCACATTCCCGAGAATCCAGGCGGTTTCGTAGCCGACGCGCTGCGCGAAGTTGTTCAGTTCCGGATTCTCGATCGCACTGCCGGCCGGCCGCAGCTCGTCCTCAACCGGTGTTCTTCCCGAATAAAGGGTATAAACGAACGTCCCTCCGGCCCGTGCCAGCGCACGGCTGATGTGCGTATTGTCGCGCATGAAGTTTTCATTCGGAAATTCTTTATCAATGATCGCCCAGAGAACACGGAGCGGGATCAAGCGTGCCGATGCGATTTCTTCTGCCTTGTCGTATTCGTTCAAATTATATGACGTGCGGCTTGTGGTGCCCTCTTTCATGAGGTAGGCGAGGTCGAGGTCCCTGGTTGTTATGTTGGCGATGTAGTTGGCGTTGGAGCTTTCAAACTGGTAGGAAAACCCGAAACCCAATTGCCAAAATGCGCGGTTGGTAAAGTAGGACTTGGTGTTGGCATCGCGCGCGGAGGCCATATGGCGGCCCAGGTTGAACGCGATCGGGAGCGGCCATTCCTGCGGCCACCCCCGCCCGTCGTCGTCCGGCGTGTTGCTGTGATAGGTCTTGTGGGTAAAGCTGCGCGTTACGTTCAGTTCCGGCAGCAGCCAGTCATGAATCCATCGGCGGATGTCCCTCTCGGTGCTGGTTCCCCGTTCGCTGTGGTAAACATGCCGCCGCTTGTCCCCCAGCATTTTGAACGGATTGTTGAATTCGAATTTCCCGCTGTATTGCGGAGCACCCTGGTTGTCGGTGACCGTCGTATGGGCGGTATCCGCCAGAGACGGATGGGGATTGTAGGAGGCGTTTGCGGCGCTCCGGCCGAACAATCGGCTGAAGAGCGTCGCCGCCGCGAGGTAGGCCCCCTCGTTGGAGGGATGCGTAGTCCCGTCCGGTGATCCGGCGGCCTGCCAGGCCAGACCAGCGGGGGCGACAGGAATTCCCGCCGTCCGTCCCGTGCGATAGACCACCTCTTTGTAGTGGTTAAGATTGGAGGAGGAGCCGGGTGCGGGCCAGGGCATGAGCAACACGGTTTTCCCGCTTCCCTTGGCGACTTCCTCCGCCACATTGGCAACACCGAGGGTATACAAACCCGGCGTGGCCTCGATGGTGTAGGTGTCACCGATTAAAACAACGTAATCCCACCCGGCATCCCCTTCCCCGCGCAAATCCGCCCAACGGGCGGCCCTTCCTCCATTGTCGTGGGGCCAATGGAACCAGGTGAAAAGATTGTTGGCACGGCTAGAACCAGACACCGCATTGTGCTCCCGCGTCGCCACATTCACGGCACCATGCCCGGCCCCTTCCAGGATCTGACGCAAATGGTCGGCCACCTCAACGTGTCGAAACGCTGGCGTTCGGGCTGGAAACCCGTTAGAGACGTTGGCAAAAGCAATGTCGCCCGAAACATCCGAACCAATGATGAGGACGTTCACATCCGCTTTTAAAGGCATCGCAAGGAAAAGTGCCATAAAGGAAACCATCCAAAGGGGTTGAACAATCCGGGTGAGCGCGGATACCGCCGACCGGAGCTGGAGCCCCGGTGACGCTCCTGATTTGAGGAGGGTTGCCTTTTTCATGATATCAATTTTTCCTTTGCGCCCGGAGTCTGTAACTTCATGTTCCCAACACTCGTTTTCCGCTCTCGTCGCACGCTATCGTAATCCGGACGACGAGAGCGGGCGACGCTAGCGATCGACGATTAAAAAGCTTCACCCATGCATCATCTGCCCCCCCCCCTCGCGGGCTTCTCCGCTTCTTTTGCCACCTTCAGCACCGCATGAAAGGCAGGTTTCGGGTTGCGGTCCCGGTCGAACAGGAGGGGGTGATTGGTCCGTCCCCGGATCGGCCAGTTATTGAGCCAGCTCTTTTTTACCGGCAGCTCGAAGTGTTGCTCGCTCAAGGCTGGGAACCCCTCACACTGGCAGAGTACAAAGCATGGTCAAAAGGAAAAAAAGAACTGGTAAGCGATTCTTTTTTACTTACATTTGATGACGGAGCCCGGAGTATCTATGAATATGCATTTCCTTTTTTGCAGGAAAAAGGGATTCCGGCAGTAGCATTCCTCATAGCCAAGCACCACGATCCCCATTACGAATCAAGCGAAACCATCTGGGTGCCCAAGCTGACTGATGAGCAGGTCACAGAGATGCAGCAGTCAGGCCTGGTAACTTTTCAAAGCCATTCCTATGATCTGCACAGAATTATTGATGGTGAACCGGCAGCATTAACGGCCTCTGCTGACCAGGTCAGGCAGGACTTTTTAAAGTCGGCAAATGTTATTGCTGAACTAACAGGGGAGACTGTTTACAGCATTGCCTACCCCTATGGGGCTATAAATTGTGAAGTAGTTGAAGTGGCACAAGAGGCGGGTTTCCGCCTGGGGTTTGTTTTAGATGAGACAGAGGGAGGGGGAGGGGATGAAGGAATGTTGCAGCAACCCCGCATATCCCTGGATAACCACTCCCTGGTTGAATTTAAGAAACATTTTAATTTGGCAGCATCAGACTGAAATTAACTAAATTAAAATATAAGTATAGCTTTAGCCTTAGCTTGAAAGATAGGAGTGATCGAATGAGGAAAAAACTGTCTGCCCGTTTTGTCATCCAGCTGGTATTTGTTTTATTCACCGCTTTTTATGTGTTTGCCCCCTATCTCATCGCCGAGCGGAGCTGGGCGGAGGGATTGTGTCCCATGGGAGGGCTGGAAACGCTCCCCTATCTGATTCGCAGCGGTGTTTACCTCGAGCATATCAGCCCTTACAATATTGGTATCATGACTGCCCTGATCATCCTTACCCTGCTGGTTGGACGCATCTTCTGCAGCTACATCTGCCCCTTAGGTTCGTTGCAGGAATGGTTTGGCAGGTTGGGGAAAAAGGCCGGCCTGAGCATAGCAGTCCCCGAGAAGCTGGAAAATGTGTTGAACAAATTTAAATACGTGGTTTTGCTGCTCATCCTGGGCGGCACATATGCGGTGGCCGAACTGGTCTTCCGCAATTACGATCCTTTTTATGCCCTGCTTCACCTCGCCTCTCCTGCCTTAAACGCTTCATTTATCATTCTGGGTGTTACCTTGATTGGCTCATTGTCAATCAACCGGTTGTGGTGCAGGT
>PWRZ01000140.1 GCA_003563385.1 Syntrophomonadaceae bacterium | reverse complement strand
TAAAAAAGAAATACCGCAAAATCAATGCGGTATTTCCTGATTTCTACATGAGCAAACCTGTAAGCCGAGTTCTGTATTTCCCGTAAGGGAACGGCAGTCATCTATCTAGGGCACCAGTTGCCTGGCACCTCCAGCGACTCATACCCGAAGGATCAGCGGGCAACTTCATCTCCCTCCTATTCAGTCTTGCTCCGGGTGGGGTTTACCTAGCCGGCCGGTTGCCCGGCCGCTGGTGCGCTCTTACCGCACCGTTGCACCCTTACCTCTTCAGGTGAAGAGGCGGTTTATTTCTGTGGCACTTTCCTTAGGGTCGCCCCCACTGGGCGTTACCCAGCACCCTGCCCTGCGGAGCTCGGACTTTCCTCGAAGGCAGCCTGTGCCTTCGCGACTGCCCGGTTTACTCATGTTTTATTCTTATCCTTACTGTGTATAATAGCACAGTTTCACGGCACTGTCAAATAATTATAATGTAATATTCTAAAAATTGCTTATACTTTCCCGCCGGCAGGAAACAATAGCCGTAAAGGCGAAGAAAAAGAAAAGCTGTTAATAATTGAAACTGTTTCCCCTCGCAAAGCAGGGGGACGGTTCTGTCGCTTTCCTTGTAGAGGTGTGTCCCCTTTCCTTAATCCTGTCCCCGCAGCTTCGCTCTACACTTCCCCGTACTGGCTTGTCCAGGTTGGGGAAAAGCACTTTTTTGTAGGAGGTGCCGTATTGAAAGACGCTGTCGGTGTAGTGGTGGAATACAACCCTTTTCATAACGGTCACATGTACCACCTGCAGAAAATAGGAGAGCTGGTCCCCGGGGCACCGGTGATAGGGGTGATGAGCGGAAACTGGACACAGAGGGGAGAACCGGCCCTGATGAACAAGTGGGCCCGGACTGCCTCGACGCTGCAGGCCGGGGTCGATATTGTGATCGAGCTTCCGGCGGTATTCGCCCTCCAGAGCGCGGAGGGCTTTGCCGCCGGCGCCATACGCACCCTTGCCGCCAGCGGCGTCGTCAGCCATGTCTGCTTCGGCAGCGAGGCCGGAAACTTGAAGCCCCTGCAGGAGCTGGCCTCTTTCCTGCTCTCGGAGACCTCTACGTTCAGGGCGGAACTGCAGGCAGCGCTTAAGAAGGGGCTTTCCTACCCGGCGGCACTTCATTACGCCCTCAAGGCAGCAGCCGGGAAAAAGGGCCTTCCCGGTTTTTCCGCTGCGACCATGGATACCGTCTTCAACCCTAACAACATCCTCGCCGTGGAGTATCTAAAGGCCATAAGCAGGTTCGCTGCCGGCATTACCCCCCTTACCGTAAAGCGCAAGGGGGCCGCTTTTCACGACCGCGAGCTGAAAGGGTCCATTGCCAGCGCCACGGCGGTACGGCGCGCCGTCCTGAATGAAGGGCTGGCAGCGGTCAGGGACGTCGTCCCCGCTTCGACCTACAGGATAATGGAAGAGGAAATTGTGGCCGGGAGGGCCCCGGTTACGGGGGCAAGTTTTGAAACGGTCGCCCTGGCACTGCTCAGGAGGGCGGGGACCGCAAACATAAAAAGGGCGCCTGACGTTACCGAGGGGATGGAACACAGGATTAAGAAGGCCTCCGACTCCCCGGACCTGGATACCTTTATCAGCACCCTGAAGACGAAGCGCTACACCCGCACCCGGCTGCAGAGAATTCTCTGCTACCTGCTTCTATCCTTTACCAAGGAAGAGTTCCAGTTTTTCAACCGCACCGGGCCGCAGTACCTGCGCGTGCTCGGGTTCACGGACCGCGGTCAAAGGCTGCTCGGGGCAATAAAGGAAAAGGGCTCCCTGCCCATCATTACGGGGCCGGCACCCTTTCTGAAAGATAAGGAAGTTGCCGTCGGGGCTGCCGCAATGCTGAAACACGACATCCTGGCAGCGGATATTTACGCCCTCGGCTACCCGTCGCCCTCCCAGAGAAAAGGGGGCGAGGATTTCAGGCACACAGTGGTAAAGCATGATCACGCAGGGAGCTCTCCCTGAGCTGCAGGGTGGAGAGAAACTCCAACACGTCGTCCAGGTCGGCAACGGGGACTATCTCGATACTGTTGGCGGCCCCCAGGGCCTCATCGTAGTTTTCGCCGGGGACGAGAAAATACTGCAGTCCCGCCCTTTCGGCGGCGATCACTTTCTGCTTTACCCCGCCGATACTGCCGATCTTCTCATCAATGGTTATTGTGCCCGTACCGCCTACCCGGTGGCCCCCGGTAAGGTTTTGGGGATAGAGCCGGTCCAGTATCTCCAGCACAAACATCATCCCTGCCGAGGGGCCGATTACCGGCCCCGTCTCAATGTCAACCTCCAGCGGCAAAAGCGGCTGCCAGTTCAGGGTGCGCACGTACACCTTCAGGGCCGCTTTGCCGGGCTCTTCCGGGTTTGCGGCCGTCACCACGTCTACGCTTAACACCTCGTCGCCCCGCTTGACGACCAGGTTAACCTCTTCCCCGATCTCCTTTTTCTGGACCTGCCTTACCACTTCCTCGGCCAGGTAAACGCCTTCACCATCAATGGACCTCATAACATCCCCGGCGTGCAGTGTGCCTTCCGCCGGGCTCTCGGGGAGCAGGTCCACTATCTCCACACCGTCGCTGACAATGGGGACATCATAGCCGGCCCGGCGCAGGGCAATTACCTGGGCCAGGTTCTTGCTGTCCTGCATCCAGCTCTGCATAAGCTTGTTGTATTCCTCCCTGGTCATATCCGGGGGTATAACGCGGGATATTGGATGCAGGTCCATCACGGGGTGCACCGAGCCGTACAGGAAGTTCCACACGCTGGCAGGCTGCTGGGTGATTGTTATCATTAAAAACTGCCCTTCTTCACGGCGCTCCTCTCCCTGGACACGGATCATCCTGCCGAGGTCCTCTACCATCCCCGGCCTGACCAGGTAGTAGCCCGTCTGTATAAAGGAACCCGCTACTGCAATGATTGCAGCAAGCAGCAGTACTTTGAAAAAGCTGACTTTAAAAATATTACGCATGAGCGCTCCTATTTTTCAGCATAGCCCTTATACCCGGGAGGGCTTCTCGTGCTGTTTTTTCACCAATGGCAATAGCTTCCCTGGCCCTGTCAAACTGCGAGGGGGCAATATCGCCCAGGGCGGGGCTTATTAAAACGTCGGCACAGGTTACATGGTGGCGGGTAATTTCCATGGACATGACATCAAATGAACTGGTGATTACATCGAGGACGGTATTAATGCGCCCCTCTTTAATGTAAATGCCCGGGTCCACGGCAATAATGAACCCTGCACCCATGTCCCTGACCACTTCTGCGGGCACGCGGTCGAGGATACCGCCATCTACCAGGATCATGCCCTCTTTCTCCACGGGCACAAAGTAACCGGGCAGGGAAATGGAAGCCCTTACCGCGGTGGAGACCAACCCTTCCCTGAAGACGACTTTCTCCCCTTTGATCAGGTCCACGGCGACGACGGCCAGGGGAATCTGGAGGTCGGCAAACGTGGAGCGGCGGGTAAGCAGGTAGATAATCTGTTCAATCCTCTTCCCGCTCATAAGACCCATCTTTGAAAAGGTAATATCGGTCCAGTTGCGGCGTTCCACGGCCCCGGCGATCCTCTCCAGTATCCTGGGCTTCATGCCGCTCGCATAAAAGGCGCCGATAAGAGCGCCCAT
>PWRZ01000215.1 GCA_003563385.1 Syntrophomonadaceae bacterium | reverse complement strand
TTCGCCTGCGCCAACCCTATCCCTGAAATCTGGCCCTGGGAGGCCAAGGAAGCCGGCGCGGCCATCGTATCCACGGGGCGTTCCGACTTCCCCAACCAGGTCAACAACTCGCTCGGTTTCCCCGCTATTTTCCGCGGTGTCCTGGATGTACAGGCCACTATCATTACCGATACGATGTGCATAGCTGCAGCTGAAGAGCTGGCTGCCTGCGCGGCGGAAAAAGGTCTTAACCCCGAGGAGATACTGCCTACCATGAGCAACTGGGAGGTCTTCCCGAGGGTAGCCACCGCCACTGCTATGAAGGCCATTGAAGAAGGGGTGGCCCGAATTAAGTTGAGCAGGGAAGAAGTATATGAAAGTGCTATGGCTACAATTAAGAGGGCCCAGGACCAGACCAAGGTGCTCATGGATAGCGGCATTATTGCCCAACCGCCGGAAGAGTAGCAGTTAAAAAGATAACAATGGAATGCTGGAGCAGGAATATGGAGGCGGCGTTTTCCTTTTGCAAAAAAGTCGATATCCGCCTCCAGCTTCCTGCCCGGGTTTTTTAATTGCAGTTCTGTCAATTGCAGGGCTAACAAGGAGGTAAGAGAGATGCCCCAGGTAGAAATGGTTGATATATATATCATGGGGAAAAAGTACAACGTTCCCGAGTCCTTGACCATCATGAACGCCATGGAATTTGCCGGTTACCAGCTAAAAAGAGGCTGCGGCTGCCGCGCCGGTTTTTGCGGTGCCTGTGCCACCGTCTACCGCGTTGCCGGCGATTACGAGTTGAAAGTAGGGCTGGCCTGCCAGACCAAGGTTGAGCACGATATGTATCTTGCCCAGATTCCCTTCTTCCCGGCGCTAAAGGGCCTTTACGATATCGAAGAGCTGGCACCGACTGCCGCTTCCATAGCGAAGTATTATCCTGAAATATACCGCTGTATCGGCTGCAACTCCTGTTCAAAGGTGTGCCCGCAGGATCTGAATGTTATGCAGTATATCGGGTTTGCACAGAGGGGCGACATCGTCAGGTGCGCGATGGAGTCATTTGACTGCATCATGTGCGGGCTGTGTGCTTCAAGGTGCCCGGCCCATATAGCGCAGTACTACGTTTCTATCCTGGCCCGCCGCCTCTACGGGAGGCATATACTTCCGCCGGCCGGGCATTTGCAGGAAAGGGTCAGGGAAATCGAAGAAGGCAAATACGATGCCGAGTTTGAAAAGCTGACGACCCTTGAGCTGGATGCCCTGAAGGAGCTCTACAACAACCGTGACATGGAGAAGTAGCGACTGTAAGCTCGTCATTGTGCACTCAGCATCAGGGCCCGGTGGAGATTCTAATTTGAGGTGGAAGGAGGTCAAAACCTGGTTTTGACCAGGTGAAGGTATATGTATACACCAGAAATGAAAGAGCTCATAAAAAAGGTTGATCAGACACGTCCGAGCAGGCTCGGCAAAGACTTTCCCAGGATGGAGCCCGACCAGAAACAGGATGTGCTGAAAAATTTTCACCCCGACCATATTGCGAGCGGCTTCAAGCCCCTGCCCGTAGGGGTCAATAAGGGTGACAGGGTTCCCCTGGAAATGGCCGAGCTTTTTGAGGCCCGCAGCCTGATCGAGAACGCGGACCTGGACCTCAATACATTTGATTACGACGTCGATGTGCTTGTCGTCGGGGGCGGCGGCGCAGGAGCGGCAGCGGCGCTGCTGGCAAAGGAAAACGGTGCCGATGTGCTGCTCGTTACCAAGCTGCGCTTTGGTGATTCCAATACCATGATGGCCCAGGGTGGTATCCAGGCTGCCGACAAGGAAAATGATTCCCCCACTACCCATTACCTTGATGTTATGGGCGGCGGGCATTATACAAATATCCCGGAGCTGGTCCGCGCCCTGGTGAGCGATGCTCCCCTGGTAATAAAGTGGCTGGAAGACCTGGGGACGATGTTTGACAAGAAAGAAGACAGCACCATGGTTACCATTCACGGCGGGGGTACTTCCCGCAAGAGGATGCACTCCGCCCGTGACTATACCGGTGCCGAAATCATGCGCACATTGAGAGACGAAACCCTAAACAAGGGAGTTAAAGTAGTCGAATTCTGCACCGCCGTGGAACTTCTCCTGGACGAGGACGGGAAAGCGGCCGGCTGCGTGCTGCAGAATCTGGAAACGGAAGAATTCCTTGTTGCCAGGGCCAAAACGGTCATTTTTGCCACCGGCGGGTCCGGCAGGCTTCACTTCCAGGGCTTCCCCACAACCAACCACACCGGTGCTACGGCCGACGGCCTGGTGATGGGCTATCGTGCCGGTGCCAAACTGGCTTTCATGGATACCATACAGTACCACCCCACCGGGGCGGCATACCCCCCGCAGATACTGGGGCTTTTGATTACCGAGAAAGTGCGCGGGCTGGGAGCTACGCCGCTCAATATTGACGGCGAGCAGTTTGTCTACCACCTGGAGCCGCGGGACGTCGCCGCAGCGTCGATTATCAGGGAGTGCCGGGAAAGAAAGAAAGGCATAATCACACCCACCGGTATGGTAGGGGTATGGCTTGATGCCCCTCTCATCGACCATATACATGGCGAAGGGACCATTGAAAAGCAGCTGCCGGCCATGCACAGGCAGTTTGCCCGGTTCGGCATTGATATTCGCAAGGAACCGATGCTCTTCTATCCCGCGCTGCACTATCAAAACGGCGGCCTGTTAATCGATGAGAACGGCATGAGCAACATCGAGAACTTCTACGTGGCCGGGGAGAATGCCGGCGGTATGCACGGGCGCAACAGGTTGATGGGCAACTCACTGCTCGACATCATCGTCTTTGGACGCCGCGCCGGCATGCATGCTGCTGAAAAGTGCAGGGAGGTCAAGCTCAAGAAGCTGAGCGTGGAGCATGTCAAAAACTATCACGATGAACTGGAAAAGAACGGTGTGGACACCGGGGGCAGGGTTTCCCCAATGGTGCTGCCCCATTACACGCACCGTGAGGTCCTGGAAGTATAACAAGTATAAACAATTACAGGCCGTATGTTAACGGCTGTTACCGTTTTTTGCCAAACAGGCAAGAATGCCGTCTCCAAGGGGGACGGCATTTTTACCATTGCCGGGAAAGGGTGTGCTGCTGTTGCCTGGTAATAAAAAGACTCCCCCCCTTATCGACGATATTTTGCAGGTATTAAGGAGCGAGTATCCACGTGCCGGGACGGCGCTCCGTTTTAAGAGCCCTTTTGAGCTTCTTATTGCGGTAATGCTTTCTGCCCAAACTACGGACAAACAGGTGAACAGGATAACGGAAAAGCTTTTTCAGAAAGTAAAAGGGCCCGCAGACATCCTGTCCATGGGTATCCACCGCCTAGAAGAGCAGCTTCAGGGGTGCGGGCTGTACCGCCAGAAAAGCAGGCAGATAATAGAAGCCTGCCGTCTGCTGTGCCAGAAACACGGTGGAGAAGTTCCCTCTACAAGGGAGGCGCTGATGGAGCTCCCCGGTGTTGGGAGAAAGACGGCAAACGTGGTTTTGAACACGGTTTTCGGCATCCCGGCCCTGGCGGTGGATACCCATGTTATGCGCGTGAGCAGAAGGTTGGGCCTGGCGAAGGGGAAAGGGCCGCTTGAAGTAGAAAAAGAGCTCGGCCTCCTGCTTCCCCCGGAAGCCTGGGGAGAGACACACCACCGCCTTA
>PWRZ01000014.1 GCA_003563385.1 Syntrophomonadaceae bacterium | reverse complement strand
GTATTCATAAAAAGGATCGAGAAAAGCGTGCTGGCGGAAAAAGAAAAGGAGCGCTAAAAATAACCGGGGGCATTGCCGGTATTTCCGGAAATGCCCCCTTTTAGCGTTCGTGCGTTTGCTGCTATCTGTATCCGTCCAACAGCCCGCTTAAAATTTAGAGCGGCATGACGTTGGCGGCTTGCAGTCCTTTTTCGCCTTCCACTACATCGAACACTACGCTCTGGCCTTCTTCAAGGGTCTTGAAGCCGTCTCCCTGAATGGCGGAGTAATGCACGAAGACATCCCCGCCCTCAGCAGTTTCGATAAAACCGTAACCTTTTTCTGTACTGAACCATTTTACTTTTCCATCCATTTATAACAGGCCTCCTAGTTTTTTTGGCGTTAAAAAAGCGGAATAACATCAAACACATTCACTTTATGCCCTGCCTTTAAAAAACGGAGGCCTAAAGATGGTTTAAGCTTTCTACTTTTTAACACTCCACTTTACTTTAACACAACCACGTCGATATTGCAAGCATCCTGCGCGAAAAACAGCCCCTTACTGGACCGGGGGCCGCCGGTGGAGAGGGCGCCGCAAGAGAGCACTGAAAGCCTGAAAATAAAATGTGGGGACACTCCCTTACGGGGGAATGTCCCCACGGCCACGGCTTAGTAAATTATTTCCTGCTAAGAAACTGTAGCAGTTAGCATTTGCTCTGCTGTTGCATGCATCTTCTCTATGCTTTGCGTATGCACTGCCTATGCGTTAGGTTTTCTAGACGTTGTCGCCTTCCATGCAGGCCCACTGCACCACTGTGTCTGCAGCGGAATCCTGCGGGTAGAACTCCCTGAAAATCTTGAAGTAGAGGCATTCTTCCTTGGACCTGATATTGACATCCGGGTTCTGTTCTTTAATGCGGCGGTATTCTTCATCCGATACTTTCTCTTCGGCCAGTCCTGCCAGCACGTCGCTGCAGCCGGAACCGTGGCTGAACTGGGCCTTGCGCCGCCAGGCAATTTCATGGGGCAGATCATCCTGGAAAGCCGTGCGGAGGACCCACTTTTCCACTTCTTCGCTGCCGTAAATCTTCCATTCAATGGGCACTTTAAAGGCAAAGTCGAATACTTCCGCGTCCATGTAGGGCACATGGGCTTCCAGGGAATGAGCGCTGTTCATGCGGTCAACCCTTTGAAAGCTCATGCCATGGCCGATGGATACAATCTTCTGCATTTCCTGCTTCACTTCTTCCTCTGATTTGAGGTGCTTGAAGTAGTGATAGCCACCAAAGAGCTCATCGGCACCCTCACCGCACAACACAGAGTGACAGCCCGCTTCGGCGGCCAGCCTGGAAGCGAAAAAGTTGGCCATGGAACTCTGTACCAGCGGGGCATCAAAGGACTCCAGGTAGTAGATTACTTCCGGCAGGTACTTCATCATCTCTTCTTCTGTAAAGATATACTCGTAGTGACTGGAGCCGATATAGCGCGCCACTATGCGGGCAGCTTCCAGGTCAGCGCAGCCTGCCAGGCCTACTGCGAATGTCTCCAGCTTCGGGTAGAATTTGCGGGCAGCCGCTGCCACGGCGCTGCTGTCAAGCCCGCCGCTGAGCAGGACACCGGGATGTTCGCCATCAAAAATGCGTTTTTCCACGGCCCTGGTCATTATCTTATGCAGGTGTCGCGCTGCCTTGTATGGGTTGTCCAGTGCTTTTTCTGCTTCAAACGACTCCTGGTTGTTGTATGGTTTAAATCCCTGGCGGGGTGTGAAGTAGTGCCCCGGCGGGAAGATATTGATGTCGTCAGTAACTTCAGCCAGTTCCTTGATCTCGGAGGCGAAATAGGTAACTCCATTTTCCTGCCCGTAGTATAAAGGCTTGATGCCGAACTGGTCCCTCGCTACCAGCAGGGATCCCTTTTCGGCAACAGCAAGTGCAAATGTTCCTTCCAGGTCTTCTACGAAATCATTGCCCTTTTCCCGGAAAGAGTCCGCAATGTAGCTGCTCTCATCGTGCCCGGCAGCTTCGTCGTGGTACAGGTTGCCGTCACAGACCGCGTAGATGCCACCATTGCTGGCGAAAGTGCTCACCTCATCGGCGGGCCCATCTCCTTCGACGTAGTGGTTGCTGCGGTAACCGAAGGTCACATTCCCCATGACCTTCATACCAGTCAATTCCCCACGGTGCTCCAGCTTTGACAGCATCCTCCTTAGGTCAGCTTCTTCCGACGTGCCGTAAGATACGGCTATACCACTCATTTTTTAAACATCTCCTTATTGTTAATTTTTTGGGTTGCGTATAAAATTATACAACAGTGACATCCTTTTGTCAAATTATCTTCCCTTGCCGGCACCCCCTTGAAGACACCTGAACCCCCGAAACATCGCCCCTTAAAGCTTTTTTGACCGGCCGAATTTACTCTGTTAATATAGTATGGAGTACTATGGAGGGATGATACCGTGAATACCGTGGGCATTGCCGCCTGCCACAACTATGACGATGCCGCTGTAAAAAGGGCCCTGGCCGAAGCGCTACGTCCGTGCGGGGGAATGGGGAAATACGTCCGCCCGGGCGCAGCCGTCCTCGTTAAGCCCAACCTGCTGGCCGCCGCTTCCCCGGATGAGGCGGTGACAACGCACCCGGCGGTGGTCAAAGCAGTCATCGAGCTGGTGCAGGAGGCCGGCGGCAGGGCCTACGTCGGCGACGGTCCCATGAAAAGCCCCCTGCCGGTTGTGGCGAAAGAATGCGGCATAAGTGCCGTCCTTGAACAAACAGGGGCCCAGCTTCTCTCTATTGAAAAAGCGGTCGTTTTTCACACTGAAAGCGGCTCTTTACAGAGGAGCTTTTCCCTCTCCGCCGAAGCGCTGAACATGGACATCATCATCAACACCGCCAAGCTGAAGACGCACAACCTTACCGGGATCACGGCGGCGGTCAAAAACTGCTATGGGCTGGTCCCCGGGAACATGAAGAAATACTACCACCTGCGCCACCCCCTGCCAGCCGACTTTGCCGAGCTGCTGCTGGACCTTTACCTGGCCGTAAAGCCGACCCTCTCCATAGTGGACGCCGTCGTGGCCATGGAAGGGCACGGGCCGCGCAGCGGCCGTCCCCGGCCGGTGGGCGCACTGCTGGCTTCAGCCGACGGCGTGGCCCTTGACGCCGCCTGCGCGGAACTGGCCGGCTTTTCCTACGAGGAGATCTGCACCCTGCAGGCGGCGGTAAAAAGAAGGATGCTCGTCCCGGGCGGGGGAAACGTGCAGGTAAAGGGCCCACTGCAGGAGCTGAAGCCGGAAAATTTTAACAAGGGGGCCGCGCGGGGAGGTTACTCCTTCCTCTGGAGATACTTTCCGTCCTTGATGAGGAACATGCAGGAAAAAAGAAGGCCCTGGCCTGTTATCGGCAGCCGCTGCACCAACTGCGGGGACTGCACCGGGCACTGCCCCTCGGGAGTTATTACAGCAAGCCCCGCCCGGGACAGGGCCCGCATTGACTACGATGGCTGCCTGCGGTGCTACTGCTGCCTGGAAATCTGCCCTGCCGGGGCGGTGCAGCTGGCCAAAAAAAAGCCGTCCCGGGAGCGATAACCCCCCATGGGCAATTTTATTTCCGCTGCGGCAGGATTTTGACGGCTGCGGGGGAAAATATTTACCGGTACACTTTGTAATATAGTGCTACCGCCAAAAAAGGCAACGGAAAGG
>PWRZ01000186.1 GCA_003563385.1 Syntrophomonadaceae bacterium | reverse complement strand
TTAACCCCAGTTTTTAGCGGCCCATGCCAATGTAGGTAAAGCCGAGGCGCTCCATATCGTCGCGCCGGAGCATGTTCCGGCCGTCTACCATTACCTTCTGCCGCATGCGGCTGCCCAGCTGTTCCCAGGGCAGGGAAGCGAACTGCTTCCAGTCGGTTACCAGCACCAGGGCGTCGCAGCCCCCGGCCAGGTCCAGGGGCGAAGAGGCGTAGTGCACCTGCAGGCCGGGATAGCTGCGGCGGCAGTTGTCGGCGGCAACAGGGTCGTAAGCCCTCACTGCGGCACCTCTTTCCAGCAGCCTGTCAATAATCTCCAGCGCTGGGGAGTCCCGCAGGTCGTCGGTATCGGGCTTGAAGGAAAGCCCCAGGATACCGATGGTACAGCCGCGCAGTGTCTCGAGCACTTCCTGCAGCTTCTCCACGATGCGCAGCCGCTGCCTGCTGTTCACTTCAACCGCCGCCTCCACCATGGGCATGCGGCAGCCGTGCTGGGAACCGGCGAAGATGACGGCGCGGGTGTCCTTGGGCAGACAGCTACCCCCCCAGCCGGCACCGGCAGCCAGGAAATGCGGGCCGATCCTCTTATCCAGCCCGATGCCCTCGGCAACATCCTTTATATCGGCGCCCACCTTCTCGGCCAGCCCGGCAAACTCGTTGATAAAGGAAATCTTGACGGCCAGGAAGGCGTTGGAAGCGTACTTGATCAGCTCCGCGCTGGGAGCAGAAACAGCAACGAGGGCAGGGCGGCTGTATCCCTGCGGGCGCGGCAGGCCCTCGGGCGGCACAAAGGACTGCTCCAGTATGGGGGCGTAAAGCCGCTTCAAAATATCAAAAGCCCTCTCGTCCCCCGCGCCGATGACGATGCGGTCCGGGTAGAAGCTGTCCTGCAGCGCCGCTCCCTCGCGCAGGAACTCCGGGTTGGAAGCCACCAAAAAGTGGCACCGCGGCGCCCTTTCACCCAGCGCCTTGTTGATGACTGTTTCGAGGTGCTGCGCCGTCCCCACGGGGACGGTGGACTTGGTCACCACCACGGGGATGCTCCCTTCGGGAAGCAGCGCTCCTATCTGCGAGGCTGCCTCTTCCACGTAGGAGAGATCGGCATTGCCGTCCTCCCTCGAGGGCGTGCCCACGGCGATGATATAAACGTCGGCCGAATCAGCCTGGGACAGCTGCGCCGTGAAGTTTACCCCCGCACCCACTGCCTGCAAAAGCTCATCCAGGCCGGGCTCGTAGAAGGGCGGCCGACCCCCTTTCAGCTTGTCGATAATAGAGCCGTTTTTGTCAACACAGCTTACCCGGTTCCCAAAATAGGCCAGCGTCAAGGCGGTGGTCAAACCGACGTATCCGGCCCCGATGACCGTTACCTTCAGGTTGTTTTCAAGCTTCATAGAACAGAGCTCCTCCATTTCTTTAACCTGTTAACACCTGCACACTGCGCGGTGCAGTTCCAGTAAACAGCAAAATCATTACCTTCACAAGCCTTCTTCCAAAATCTGCACCCCAACCACATCTACCTGCCGGCCTGCCGTCTCCGGCTTGCCGGCCCGCCGGCAGCACCAATAGCGCTACCAACAAAAATGCCTCCAGGAAAAAGGCACTATCAATATATGCCAGTGAATGTACAGGGGTATCTGCTTCCAGTTAATAATACTAATTTTACACTGCCTTATCAATAACCTGCTCAAAATTTGCTATAATGGTAAGAATGAAAGCCGCCTTTTTGCGCCGCTAAACGCTAAAAAAAGGAGCCCTGAAATGCTGCTGGAACCGGTCCTCAACACGCTGCTGCTTTTGGCCCTGGGATCGTGCGGGTGGCTGCTGTTTAAAGTCCTGCACCTGCCCGCGGCCGCCCTGCTGGGCACCATTGCGGCCATCGGAGCCTTGAGAATAGCGGGGCTGGAGCTGCCCGTCTCTCCACCGCTGCTCTCGCCGCTGGTGCAGGTACTGGTGGGCATATTCGTGGGAGCGCGGGTGACAGGAGAGGCGCTCAAAGAGCTGAAGGAGCTGCTCCGTCCCGCCCTTATCATCGTCGCCTGGGCCCTATCCGTCATATTCCCGCTGGGCCTGCTGCTCTACCGCTTCACTTCGCTGGACCTTTATACCGGGATCCTCTCCTCCAGCATCGGGGGGCTCCCGGAGATGACCATCCTGGCCCTGGAAACGGGAGCAGACGTGGCCGCCGTCATCGTCATGCAGATGGCGCGCATGATCGCCACCGTGGTCGTCTTTCCCTTCGTGGTACACCGGCAGTGGGCTCTCCCCGGGGCCGGCAAAGAATCCGCCGCCGCCTGCAGCAGCGCGGGCAGCTCGGGCACAGCGGGCAACCCCTGCGGTAGAAGCGGCGCAGGCGGCCCTCCCTCTCCCTCTCCCGGCGGGCTCTACGGGTCGCCGGAAAAAGCAGCCCCAACCACCGCTGCCACCGCGGCAGGTGAAAGCGAGGTCAACAGGAATAGCGGGGTACAGCCGCACCTTAAACCAACCCCCCCGCGCCAAAAGGGAAACGGCAGGGAAGGCCCCGCGGGGGGCGATGCGCCGCTGGCCTCCGCGGCCCGCTTCGCCAGCACCTTGATCATTGCCACCGGCGGCGCACTGCTCTTTTATTTCCTCGGTGTCCCGGCCGGAGCGATGGTCGGCTCGATGCTCTTTACTGCCGCCGCATCGGCCCGCGGTCTGGAGGTCAAATCCCCCTCCCCGGGGCTCTTTGGCCTAATGCTGGTGGGGGTGGGGATCATGGTTTCCGACAATATCTCCCCGGAAACGATGGAGGTACTTCTTTCCGGCGGGCTGGTCCTGCCGCTTATAATATCCACCCTTGTCATACTGGGCAGCTCTTTCCTGGTGGCCTTCCTGATAAGCCGCTCCGAAGAATGGGACCTGCCCACCAGCTTCCTGGCGGCGGCCCCGGGCGGTTTTTCGGTAATGACGGCCCTGGCCCTCAGCTCGGGGAGAAACCCCCTTCGCGTCTCCATGCTGCACCTCTGCCGCCTGGTGGCGTTAAAAACGGTCGTACCGCTGGCGCTTATGTTTCTGGCCTGAAAATAGCGCTGTTATTTTCTGCGGCTTTTTCGCGCTGTTATTTCCCCACTGTTATTACCCCGCTGTTATTTCCCGGGAAATAACTGCAAATTTCAGCAGCGGGCCCGCGCCTGACCCCCAAAAATAACAATGAACCGCACATAAAACAGCACAAAGCACGACAAAAAAAGCTGCGGCAGGGGAAATTTCCCTGCCGCCCCTTTTTACCGCGCCGTACTTCATGCACAGCTTCCGCCCCCCCCGGGGCCCACCGTGTCGCCCGCAGCGCCCTGTGGGCGCAGCTGCTCCCTACCGGCGTCCGGCCGCAGCCGGCCGCACCTTTCAAAAACATACCGCCTTAAAATCAAAAGCGGGCACGCTAGCGCCCCGGCCGTGGGCAGCCCAGGGAATAACAGGGCCCGGCTTGCGCCGGGCACCGTAAAAAATTGTTATGCTAATGCTGAAGGAATTCGGTAATCTTTGTGGAAATAAAACACTCATGAATGAAATCATGCAGATCACTTTAATCGGCCTGCTCGCAGGCGTAGTAGGAACCGGATCCGGCAGCGTCATCGCCCTCTTTATCAGAAACCCCAAAAAAGAGCTCCTCGGATTCGTGCTGGGCTTTGCCGGGGGGATCATGCTCGCTATCGTGCTCATAGACCTGATCC
>PWRZ01000212.1 GCA_003563385.1 Syntrophomonadaceae bacterium | reverse complement strand
GGGTGCAGGAAGCCCTAATTATTTTATACTTTTATTCTGTAGCACAATCGTGTACAATAAATGTACCAATATTTTTATTTGTGAGGAGGCTAGAGGGGATGAAGTTTATAAGCGCAAGGGATCTACGTTTGAAATCCGGTGAAGTATGGAAGAAATTGAAAAGCGAAGGCGATCTGGTTGTTACCTCCAACGGTAAGCCGGTAGCCGTTCTTTCCGATGTCGGCGAAGAAAATTTGGAAATGCAGCTTAAAGCACTGCGCCGTGCCCGGGCCGAGCTTGCTGTCAACGAGATCCAGCAAAGATCTAGCGAAAAAGGGCTGGATAATATCAACCCAGAGGAAATAGAGGCTGAAATAAAAGCTGCCAGGGAAAAGCGTAGCTGATGATTATCGTTTTAGATACTAATGTACTTGTTTCTGGTCTCCTCAAAGGCAATAGCAGTGCTGGCACAATAGTACGTCTTGTTGCAAAAGGGAACCTGCAGGTAGCTTATGATGCCCGCGTACTAACTGAGTACCGCGATGTATTAAGCCGCGCCAAATTTGGATTGAGGGAAAAAGAAGTTGATGTACTGCTGCTCCAGATAAAAGAAGAAGGGGAGCTTGTCTCTGCTGAACCCCTGGAAATTGAGCTGCCGGATCCTGACGATAAGCCATTCCTGGAATTGGCATTTGCGGTAAATGATCATGTCCTTGTGACCGGAAACAAAAAACATTTTCCTCCGGAAGCCTGCAAACATGTTTCAGTTATGAGCCCTTCAGAATTTATTAAGTTTTACCTGGGACAGGAGGACAGATAACTCTTCCCGTACTGGCATTTTTACATGAGTTGCTCCCCGCTGGTGAACAAAACCGTCGGGTTCGACCTACAGCCGACTGTGCCACTTTGAGCTTGCCACCCTGGAGGAAGGGTTTGCCGGCAGCTGGGTAGCCGACGTAGACAGCTCGCCCGTGCCCAAAGAGCAGGGGTTTTATTACATCCCATATTCAACACCCTTGACAATAGTTGTGGGACACGATGAAAATTATTGACAGGGCGGGAGCTGTCAAAGAGGCAAAAGCCGCGGCGTGAAAAAGGTCATTGCGCTGCCGGGCTATACTTCGGTAGCTGGTGGCGGTTCGAAATCCCGGTTATTCTGGTACGCCCACAGCTAGAACAATTATAGCATCGGGGCCTACATGCTCAAAATTAAGACGATGCATAGCGGCCAAGACGACTTTAAACTCTGCATCTGCATTTGTTGCCAGTGCATATATCCCCCTTGAAATGGCGTAGTTTTCTGCAGAAGCCTGTAGCTCAAAACTGAACCGGTGAACCAGCACAGGAACCGACGCTTTCCCAGGCAGATCGGCTCTGATTGAACTTGTAATCCTTTTTCCGGGTCCATAATGGATGCGTGCAAGTACAACTGGTCGTCAACGATATCCCGCTATTCCGTCTCTACTATCCATTCCAGGTGCAGTTTTTGCTCCTTTTCATCAATCCAGCCCACGAGATAAATACCGGCCACACCGTCACCCGGTGTCATGTGCGGTGTAATGTATGCCGGCGGCTCATGCAGTTCCTGGCCAAGACCGTCTTCGTAGCTAAGGGCTACATAATTTAAGCGGACTGTCTCTGAACCAAAAGCCATTTTCAGATTAAGGGCATTTTCCCCGGGCTGGGCCCTTCCTTTTGTTAGTTCTTCTATATCGATCCGAATGGAGCTATCATTGGTGCTCTTCAGGTAAGCGGGCATCTGTGCCCCAGTTTCATAAAACAGTAAAAAACCAACTACGGCAATCGCCACCAGGAGGGCAACGCAGCCCCAAACAAGGGGGCTGCGCTACCGGTGCCGCCGAGCCGCTGACGCTGCACCCGTGAGTTCGGTGTCGCGTTCGGTGCCGCGTTTGGTGCCGCAATGGGAGCAAAATCTTTCCCCTTTTTCAAACCGGGTGCCACAGTTAGTGCAAAACGACACTTTATGCCCCCCCCTTTTTTTAGCTGGGCCGGGCCAGCGCTTTATCTTTCGTATGCGCCAACAAGACGGTTCATTCCGATGACAAAGGGCTCAATACGTTCCAGGAGCTGCCAAAGGGTGAGGCCGGGTTCCAGCTCCAGCTCTTTGTTCAATGCGAACAGCCAGAAAAAATAGTGGTGTGTTCCGTGACCTTCCGGAGGCATAGGACCATTGTAGCCTTCTTTGTTGAAATCATTGATGCCCTCCGTGGATTTTTTTGCTCCCTCCGGCAGGCTGGTAACCTCCCCCGGTATGTTGTAGAGAACCCAGTGAACAAAACCATAGGTGCCCGGAGAAACCATCGGGGCATCCGGGTCATGACAGATTAACGCAAAAGACTTCGTCCCTTCAGGGACATTTGTCCATTCCATGGGCGGAGAAACATCTTCTCCTTCACCGGTATACTTTTGCGGAATCTTACCGCGAGATTCAAAGACTGCAGATTTCAGCTGCATTTTTGACAGGGCAACTCCCATATTAACCATCCTTTCTAAAATATTGTTTAACTACTATAATTCAATAACTGTAACCAATTTCCTTCCTCATGGCAACGGGGAAATTTTCGGGGGGAAAATTTCGGGACACATGTGTCCCGAATTTTTCCTAAAAAATTATCAATGTGTCCCGAAATGATCCTGTCCCGAATTTTTCCTAAAAAATTATCAATGTGTCCCGAAATGATCCTGTCCCGAATTTTTCCTAAAAAATTATCAATGTGTCCCGAAATGATCCTTGATGTTTTAATGCTATAATGTTATAATGACATAAGATATAAGAAAAACCAAGGATGTGGGCATATGACTGCAAAACCCCAAAGATACACTATTTACATGGACCCCGACCTTCATAAAGCGCTCAAGCTCAAGGCAGCTGAAACATCCAGGGCGGTATCAGACCTGGTAAGCGAAGCTGTCCGCGAAATCCTGGAGGATAATAATACTGATGATTTTGACTCCCTGGAATTGGAAGAAAGGGTTAGCGAGCCCCAGGCCTACTATGGCTATGATGATATGGGCAGGCGTATGGTTACTGTTTCTCAAAATTGGGGAGTTTCCCTGCCCGCTGACCTGTGTAAGCAGGCAGGATTAAAAAAAGGTGACAAATTAATTGTTGAAGAAAAAGAGGGCTCTCTGATATTAAAACCTGTCCCCAAACATCCACTTCTCCATCTAAAAGGCAAATATAAAGACCAGGAGAAAAAGAAGCTAACAGAGCTATTATATGAAGAGAGGCAACGTGACAGGGAGCGTGAACAATGAATCGCCCGGTTGTTTTTGATGCCTATGCCATTTTGGCCCTCTTAGAAAACGATACAGGGGCACAAACTGTCACTGGGCTGCTTACCTATGAAGAGGTGGACATCTATTTGAGCGTAATCAACGCTGGAGAAATCTATTACATTGTCCTTAGTAGAAACGGTGCTCAGGCAGCGGAGGAAGTCATAGAAAATATGTTCATGGAGAGAGCGCTAACGATCTTGGATGCGCCCTGGGAAAGGGTCAAGGCCGCAGCAAGCATTAAGTCCTGGGGCGGGCTTTCTTATGCCGACGCATTTGCCCTGGCCCTTGCGAAAGAACTGGGTGCGCCGCTGGTTACAGGGGACATAGAAATAAAGGGCGCAGCGCAAGCGATGGGCGTAGAAATCATTTGGTGAAGATTACCGAGTGGTGAAAATACCGGGGAAAATACCGGGGAAAATACCGGGGGAAAATACCGGG
>PWRZ01000045.1 GCA_003563385.1 Syntrophomonadaceae bacterium | reverse complement strand
TGGCCAAGGTCGCCTAAAAGCTGCTCATCCGGTGACCTCAGGACGTTGGACAAAATTTTGGCAAAAAATTGATCAATCCGGTGCAGAGCATCTTGCATAGCATATTATTTTTAGACCGCACTCAAGTAAAAAGTAAACACTTTACATATAATAATTACCGCACAATCACATAATTTAATAATTGTTTTTTGATAGCTACCTTTAGTTATTAATCCATAGTTCCTAAATCTTTTTCAAAAAGAAAGCAAACATTATGAAAGTTAATTTAAAGTTTTTATTAAATGCTATTGGAGGAATTCTTGCATTATTTGGAGTTTTATTTGTAGCAATAAAGTTCAATGATTACGCAAGCGAAATTGATTCATCTATTTTTGAATACAAAATCTGGGTAATTGTTCTGCTGCTGTCTTTTCTTTATGCAACTATTAGCATTCTTCTCGCAGTTGCATGGCATAAAATTCTTATTTATTTTGATGTTTATACGGACAAAATAGTTTTTATTCGTATATACGGCATCTCTCAACTAGCAAAGTATATACCAGGTAACATTTTTCACCTAGTAGGGCGTCAAGCATTAGGTATGGCGGAGGGGCTACCCGGTAAAGCGTTGGCGAAATCTGCATTATGGGAAATATCGTTGATAAGTATTAGCGGAGCCACTTTCGTTATTTTAATAGTAAGTTTATTTATTGATGCACACATTTTTAGCTTTACATTTATTCTGTATTTTTTGCTTGTCTTTCTCCTTGCAAAAATCATAAAGCAACATCTTTCGTCAGATATTGCCTCTGCATTTATACTTCAAACTTTATTTTTATTTTTTTCAGGAATGATTTTTGTTGTTATTCTGGCATATATTACCAACGATCCTATAGCAAGCCACTTGGTCTTTACAATATGTGGTGCTTATGTATTTGCTTGGTTGCTAGGCTTGATAACACCTGGCGCACCAGCAGGGCTGGGAATCCGTGAGATGGTATTAATTTTTTTATTAGGAAATATTATTGAGCCAGCAGATTTATTGGTAGCAATTCTTTTTTCAAGAGTGGTTACTGTTATTGGCGATATGTTGTTTTTTTCTGCTTCAAGTATGCTATCTCAAAAAAATGCGGATCCTCCTCCTTGCGAGTGATCTCTGGGTGCAACTCAAAACCGATGCGCAAGGCCTTGTAGTGCTGTGCTTCAGGCTACCTGTCGCCCCCAGCAAACCCGTGAGGACAAGCGACAGATCCGTGAGCTGGAGCGGGAGATCACTCGCAAGGAGAAGGCGCTGGCCGAGACCGCCGCGCTCCTCTACCGCACTGCCCTAGAGCCGAAGGGGTTCCAGAGAAAGCGGTATCCGCACCGGCTGGTGCTGTATGGCGACAATGGGGCGACCCTGAAGCCCACCTGCAGCGTACTGGTGATGCTGCAGTGGCTCCAGATCGAATCCTCCTACTCGCGCCCATGGGTGTCGGACGACAACCCCTACGCCGAGGCCGTCTTCCGCACCGCCCAAAGTTTCCCGCCAAGGGCTTCGAGAGCCTAGAGGCTGCCCTCTGTGTCAGACTAGTTGTCGTCTCCTGTAGAATGGCAGAAACCCGAGGGCAGAGGTCAACGAGATGGCAAGATACAGCAAAGAGTTCAAGCAAATGGTCGTAGCCCGGCTACTTCCCCCCGAGAGCTGCCCGTTAGAACGGCTCTCGAAAGAGCTGGGTATTAACCTGGCCACCCTAGAGCGTTGGCGAGCCGAGGCACTCGCCCTACCGCAAGCCGCACGTGACTGGAGCGGGGCGGGTCGGCTGGAGGCCCTGGTCGTCACCGCCGCGATGGATGAGAGTGCCAAAAGCGCCTGGTGTCGCGAGAAGGGACTCTACCCCCGCGAGCTGGAGAGCTGGCGCAGCACCGCCATTGAGGCACTGGCGAAGCCGGGAGAGGCCCGGGCGACGCCACAGCAGACCCGCGAAGACAAGCAACGCATCCGCAAGCTGGAGCGCGAGATCAACCGCAAGGATAAGGCGCTGGCTGAGACCGCCGCCCTACTGGTCCTCTCAAAAAAGCTCACGGAGGTCTTCGGGGAGGGCGCGGACGCATGATCGCCCTCGAAGATCGCCAACAACGGGCCCAGTGGATCGAAGAGGCCCACGCTGCAGGCGCTCGCTTGGAGGAGGCGTGCCGGCTGGTGGGGGTGACCCTGCGCACCCTGCAACGCTGGAAGGGCGGTGGCGGGCTGGAGCAGGGTGACCAGCGCCCGGTGGCACCGCACCCGACCCCCGCCCACGCCCTGAGCAGCGAGGAGCGTGAGCGCATCCTGGCGGTGGTCAACGAACCACGCTTTGCCGAGCTACCCCCGACACGCATCGTCCCGATGCTGGCCGACGAAGGGGTCTACCTTGGCAGCGAGGCGACCTTCTACCGGGTGCTGCGTGACGTCGGGCAGCTCAAGCCACGTGGCCGCGCCAAGGCCCCACGCTCGCAGCGCCCGCCAACGACGCACATCGCCACCGCGCCCAATCAGGTCTGGTGCTGGGACATCACCTACCTGCCGCGAACCGTCAAGGGGTGCTACGACTTCCTCTACCTGATCCTCGATCTCTACAGTCGTAAGATCGTGGGCTGGAGCGTACACGAGGAGGACCAAGCCGACCACGCCGCCGAGCTGCTACGTCGCACCACCTTGGCCGAGGGGGTACCGGAGAGACAGCAGCGCCGTCTGGTGCTGCACGGCGACAACGGCGCGCCCCTGAAGGCCACCAGCGTGCTGGCGATGTTGCAGTGGTTGCAGATCGAACCCTCCTACTCCCGACCCCGGGTGTCGGACGACAACGCCTATGCCGAGGCGGCCTTCCGCACCGCCAAGTACCGCCCCGAGTTCCCGGCCAGGGGCTTCGATAGCCCGGAGGCGGCGCTTCAGTGGGCCTACGCCTTTGTCCGCTGGTACAACGAAGAGCATCGCCACAGCGGCATCCGCTACGTCACCCCGAGCCAGCGCCACGCAGGGGAGGATGAGGCGATCCTGGCGGCGCGACACGCCCTCTACCAGCAGTCCCGCGAGGCGCACCCGCAACGCTGGTCGGGGGAGACCCGAAACTGGAGTCCGATCCGGGAGGTTGCCCTGAATCCAGAGAGGGAAAATGTGGTTCAAGAGAGCGCGGAAATAAACAACAAGGAAGAGTTTGAGTGATTGAAAAAGAGGCGACAACTATCTTGACAGACACCGTCAGTCTGATCGCCTACGGCAGCGGGCTGCTCTCCTTTATCGCGATTAAAGTCCTCGCCCGCGATGACTATATTTTGGACCGAATATTATCTTTTTGAATTCCTCATTAGCCTCAGCATAACGCAAGGGAATTTGTTGATGAAGAGTAAACCATGCGTCTGCATCACGCCCACCTCCACCAATCTCCACGAGATCTGCAACTGTGTGAGAGCTTGCTATCAGCCTGGCTTTTACAGAATCAAACTGCATTTTTGTTGTTACATCACGCAATCGACACAGTAGCAGCCAAGCCAGCATCAAGAGGTAGTCATTGTAATCGGGACTTCTTGGAATATCCTTACCAAGCCACTCGATGAACTCGATAAAGAAATCAGCACAGATTGTACCTCCCATCACTGTTTCCGCCTCAACCATCAACCATAATAAATCACCGTTCGCGACAGAAGGCTCGCTCCAGTCACAGTACGTATGCAGGGAGACGAAGTAAAGTTTCGTCCACAGGCTTTTGTCACGCAACCCAT
>PWRZ01000131.1 GCA_003563385.1 Syntrophomonadaceae bacterium | reverse complement strand
AATTCCCCTTCTATTACCTCTTTTACCTGCTCAAAAGGGAAAGGAGAAACCTGGTCCTGGAGGCGGCGCAGTTCAATGATGTAATCCGGGGGCATTATGTCGGGGCGGGTGCTTAACATTTGGCCGAACTTGATAAAGGTTGGGCCCAGTTCCTCCAGTACCATCCGGAAACGGACCGCTTTTGACAGCTTCAAGTCTTTATCCCTGTCCTTTTCCTTCTTATGCCGGGGCAGGTGGAACTGTTTGGCAAGTTCGTCAATGCCCAGATCGTGAATTAAGTGGCCAAAACCGTGCTTAGCCAGTATATTAATAATTTTTTGAAGCCTTCTCCAGCGCCCCGCTTTTTCCAATTTATTCACCTGCCATAGAATAAAACCTGTGAGGAACTCACAGGTTTTGTGATCGGTTCAATTATTTTACTTACCCTTCCTGCTCCTCTTCCTGCTCTTTTTCCTGCATCATTGCTTCAAGAGCACTAACTCTTTTTTCCAGTTCACTGAATTCGCTCTTCGTTACCAGGTTGCTTTTCTGCAGTATGCGGGATACCTCACTGTTTATATGCTCTTTGAATTCGGCTTTTTCCTTTTCCCCTCTTTCCAGCAGCGCTTTAAGCGTCTTGCGGGCATCTTCTCTCTTTATTTCCCCTCTTTTGACCAGGCTTTCCACTATGCTTTCGGCCTTCTCACGCGTTAGTGAGAAGGTCCCCCAGCCCAGCGAGATCAGTACCTCCAGCATCATTTCCACTCCTTTTTAAATAACGATACTCTTTTAATAAAAACGCGGTATTGGAGATAACCCTGCTCAGAAGTTATAATCCCCGTGTTTTTGGAAGTGCTTGATCAGGCCGCCGTCAGCGAGTATTTTTATCATTACATCGGGAAGCGGGCTCACGGCTATGTTAATCTTTTTTGTTTTGTTATAGACAGTGCCTTCGCCAAGGTTTACCTCCAGCAGGTCTCCCTCCTCTATTTGGGAGGTGTCGCACTCTACTACCGGCAGACCGGTGTTGATAGCGTTACGGTAAAATATCCTGGCAAAAGAAAGGGCCAGCACGCAGCTTATGCCGGCGTGCTTAATTGCCAGGGGAGCCTGTTCGCGTGAAGACCCGCAGCCGAAATTGGAACCGGCAACAATCATATCGCCCTCATTTATTTTTTCATAAAAGTGCGGGTCCAGGTCTTCCATGACGTGCTTTGCCAGTTCTTTCATATCCAGGGTTTTAAACTTGTATTTCCCGGAGATTATATAGTCGGTATTTATATCATCCCCGAACTTAAACGCTTTTCCAGTTAATATCATGGTGCTGACTCCTTTCTGGCCCTCTAAGCAAAATAGGGACGCGGGTCGGTAATTTTGCCTTCCAGTGCGGATGCTGCAACCGTTGCCGGGGAGGCAAGATAGATAAACGCGTTTGAGTTACCCATCCTCCCTTTGAAATTCCGGTTTGCGGTTGACAGGACCACTTCCCCGTCAGACGGCACGCCGTTGTGGGTGCCCACGCACGGCCCGCAGCCCGGTGTAACCACGGCCGCTCCCGCCTCTACCAGGGCCTTGAGAATCCCCTGTTGCATTGCCTCCAGGTATACCTCTCTCGATGCCGGTGCCACGATGAAACGGACTGCCGGCGATACTTTTTTGCCGCCCAGGATGGCGGCTGCAATTTTAAGGTCAATCAGCCTGCCGTTGGTGCATGTCCCCAGGAAGGCCTGCTGTATGGGCAGTCCTTCAACGTCTTTAAGCGGGGAAACATTATCGACAGTATGGGGGCAGGCTACCTGGGGTTCAAGGTTGCTTACATCGTACTTCCTAACATCCAGGTATACAGCGTCGTCGTCTGCAAACACAGCCTGCGGCGGTCTTCCGGTACGCGATTTAAGCCACCTTTCCACCTTCTCGTCAAACTCCATCAAGCCGGCTTTGGCCCCCATTTCAATGACCATGTTGGAAATAGTGAAGCGCTCTTCTATTTCCAGTGCCGAAATAGCATCACCGCTGAATTCCGATGCCAGGTAGGTCGCCCCGTCGGCACCGGTATCTCCTATTATACGCAAAATAAGGTCTTTAGAAAATACACCCCCGGGCCAGGACCCCTGGCAGAAGTATTTAATAGTTTCCGGTACTTTAAACCACAGCTTCCCCGAAATCATGGCCGCGGCGAGATCTGTAGAGCCCACTCCCGTGGAAAAGGCGTTCAAAGCGCCGTATGTGCAGGTGTGCGAATCTGCACCTATAACCAGGTCTCCGGAGGCCACGTGGCCCTGCTCCGGTAAAAGCTGGTGGCAGACCCCATCACCGATGTCGTACAGGATCACCTCTTTGTCCGCTGCAAATTCACGCATGAGCTTGTGCAGGGAGGAGACACCCTCGTTGGGACTTGGGGCGCTGTGATCAATAACCAGGGCTACCCTGGAGGGATCAAACGCCCTCTTCCCTCCCATTTCGTTAAAGGAGTTTATTGCTAGAGGCGCCGTGCCATCCTGTGCCATGATGAAGTCAAGGTCGGCCACTACCAGGTCTCCCGCTTCGGCCTCTTTACCGCAATGGGTGCTGAAGATCTTTTCGGCAATGGTTTTTCCCATCTGGATTATTACTCCTTTCTGCAATTTATCCTGCCTTTACTCAATTACTCGGTGCCCGCCAGACTGAAACCAGGTTTTTCATTCTTCCCCCGAAAAGGGAATGCTCAGCAGATAGCCAGGTTATCACGGTGCACAACTTCTTCTGCGTTGGGGTAACCGAGGATAGCCTTGATGTCCGTTGACTTGCGGCCAATTATCTGCTGCAGCTCTTCGGCGTTGTAATTGACCAGCCCGCGGGCTATTTCATTTCCTTTACCGTCCAAAATACTGACGGTTTCGCCTTTACAGAAATGTCCTTCCACCTTAATTACTCCAATGGGAAGGAGGCTTTTACCTTCTTCCTTGAGGGCATATTCCGCCCCCTTGTCCACGTAAATAAAACCCCTAATTTTTTGCGTAAAAGCTATCCAGCGCTTCCTGCTGCGCAGCTGCTCCGGCCTGGAGCAGAAAAATGTGCCCAGCTGCTCCCCCTCCAGTATCCTCTTTATGACGTTGACCTCGTAACCGTTCGCTATGACCATGTCGATGCCCGAGGCGGTGGTTATCTCTGCGGCATCGATCTTGGTAGCCATACCTCCTTTTGCCAGCATTTCACCTGTTTTCCCGGCAAAATTCCTGATATCGGGAGTTATTCCCTCCACCATTGAGATACAGGTAGCTTCCGGGTCCAGATCCGGGTTGGCGGTATAGAGACCGTCAATGGTTGTAAGTATTATCAGCAGGTCTGAGTTGATCAGCGTTGTTACCAGCGCGGACAGTTTGTCATTGTCCCCAAACTCGATCTCTTCTGTTGATATGGTGTCATTTTCGTTTATTATGGGGATGGCCCCGTACTTCAAAAGGTGTAAAAGAGTATTGCGGGAATTTATATAGCGCCGGCGGTCTTCCAGGTCCTCCCGGGTCAGCAGGACCTGGGCGACTATGTGCCCGTATTCGGCAAAAAGCTTTTCATATATCTGGATCAGCAGCCCCTGTCCGATGGCTGCAAGGGCCTGCTTTTCTTCAGTTGCGGCGGGCCTTTTTTTAAGCCCGAGGCGGCCTATTCCCGCGCCAACCGCGCCCGAGGAAACCAGTACCACATCTTTGCCCTGGTTTTTTAGGTCAGCTATTTCCCTGACCAGTTTTTCAATAATGCCCAGGTTGAGCTT
>PWRZ01000079.1 GCA_003563385.1 Syntrophomonadaceae bacterium | reverse complement strand
CTATGCGGTCGGTTTGTTACATTCACGATTACTGTAACAAAACCCTTCCGCTTTTTTAATATTTGTGGCATGATATTCTGTAAGGCAGGAGGGAGCAATGTGGGAGTAGATACCGGCAACATACTGGACAGTACATTTTGGGAACAAAGATGGATTGAGGCGGCGGCGCGCCGAAAGGAAAAGAAAAGGTTGAAAAACGTATCTGAGGCTGGTGCCTGGGACAGGCGGGCGCGTCATTTTGACCGCAAGGTCAGCGGAGAAGAGGGTTCTGCGCGCTCGGAAGCGGTGCTCAAATTTTTGCAGGACGAGGCTGCCCTTTTCCCGGGTATGAGTGTGGTTGACATCGGCTGCGGCCCTGGAAGTATTACACTGCTGCTGGCCGACAGGGCCGGCTACGTTTGCGCGCTGGACCCGTCTGAAGAAATGCTGAACATTTTGGCCCGCAGGGCAGAAGATAAAAACTATAAGCATATAGAGATGGTAAGGGAGCGCTGGCAGGACGTAGACCTGGAAGAAAAAGGCTGGCAAGACGCTTTTGACCTTGCTTTTGCCTCTATGAGCCCGGGCGTTGGTGAGCCGGAGACTCTGCGCAAGCTGATCCGGGCTTCGAGGAGGTTTTGCTACATGAGCACTTTTGCAGGTTCCAGGGACAGGCCCCGGGAAGAGCTGTGGGAGATTGTCACCGGTAGCCCTTTTGAGCGGGGGGAGATGGATATCATCTACCCGCTCAATATTCTATATACATGGGGATACCGCCCCAGCCTGCGTTTTTTCCGGCACTACCGCGTGGACTATTTCCCCAAGGATGAAGCAGTGGAGAATCTCCTCCAGTACCTGCACGTCGCCGTGGAGGTGGGAGACGAAGTTGTTGAAAAAGTGCGCCGCTATGTTGGCGACAGGCTGCAGGGTTCGCTCTTCCGACACGAAAGGGAGGTTTACCACGGCATGCTGCTGTGGGATAAAAACATGCTTATAACAAACAAATAGGATGCAAGGGGAACGAAGCAAGGAGAACCGTCCCCTTGCTTCAAAAATATGAGGCAGGAGAACCGTCCCCTTGCTTCAAAAATATGAGGCAGGAGAACCGTCCCCTTGCCTCGTTCTTGCCTCGTTTTACATGTAGGTGAAATCCCAGTTGATCAGCCTTTCCATGCGCCGCGGCTCCAGGAGCTGGCGGCTGGCAATCAGGTTTGTAAGCATGCCCGCCTTGCCGTTTTTGCCGATCATGATATAGCCGGCCAGGCAGTTGTTTTGGAAAACAAGCTTCATGTAGCGCCGCTCACCGCTAGAGGGTGAAGGATAGTTGAAGCGATATATTTCCAGATTTTTGCGGGTGCTCTGGCCCGACCGGGCCAGCCCCGCTGCAATGACGGGGAGATCGAAAAATTCGGTGGCGTTCATGCCCAGCGAACCGTCGTAGTTCATCTCGTCGCCAGCCATGTTGGCACCGGCGGTAGCACCCTGGACAACGGCGTTGGGCCAGAGGGCGTTAATAGCCGGCCTGCCCAGTACCAGGTCCTGGCTGATGGCGGTATCCCCGGCGGCAAAAATATGCGGATGGTTGGTTTGCAGCCGTTCATTTACGGGGACCCCGCATGAATGCTTGATATCGCTGTCTTCGAGGAAGGATATATTAGGTTCCACTCCCTTGCCGAAGACGACCAGGTCTGCTTCCAGGACCTGTCCGTCTGCGAGGGTTACACCGGTGATCCCGGAGGTGCTGCTGTTTATCTGCGCGGCATCATTTTCAAAGATCATTTTAATCCCGTTTTTTCCCAGGTGTCCTGCTACCACGCTGCCGCCTTCCCTGTCCAGCATCTGCGAAAGCACATGTGAAGAGGAAATAACGACTGTAATGTCCAGTCCCAGCTTCTTCAGGGCGCAGGCAGCTTTCAGGCTAACCAGTCCCCCTCCAAGGAGAACGGCCTTTTTCTTGTTTTGCGACGCCCGGGAAATGTTTTCAGCATCTTCTATCGTGCGAAGCGGGTATACCCCGGAGCAGCTGATTCCAGGTATATCGGGCTTGACGGGGGCAGAGCCGGTTGCTATAAGCAGCTTCTGGAAATGCAGCTCCTCCTCTGCCCGGTTTTTTTCTGTCCCCTTCCCGTTTTGTTCATAAACGAGAACGCCTTCCTGGCCTCGCACGGCTGTAACCCGGCCGTTTATAAATTGAATGTTCTTTTTGCGGTAGTGGTCCTCGTTTTTTATAAAGAGCCGTTCTTTGGGAACAGAGCCATCAATATAGTAAGAGGTGAGCGGGCGGTAATAGGGAAGGTATTTTTCAGCCCCGATCATAACTATTTCTCCATCACTGTCTCTTTCCCTGATCGCCTCCGCGGCAAAGAAAGCGGCCGGGCCGCAGCCTGCCAGCGCGTATTTAACTTTTGCCAACTTAAATCACTCCTACTGCAGGCCCAGGCCCTGGCGCTTCTTCCTGATATGCTCCAGGATGCCTGCGGCTGCTTTATCGGGGTCCACTTCCACGTAAAACTTTCCTCCTACCAGCTCCTCCAGCTTGGAGGTCAAAACCTCCGCCACTGCCTGGCTGCCCAGGACTGGGGGGACCACTCCCAGGTGCGTGAAAACGCCCAGGGCTACAGCCCATGTCCCGATGCTGAGAGCTTTTTCATGCTGAAACTCCGGTGCTGATGCGGCTACCGGCAGGTCTTTGATGGACACGTCAAGGTAGGCGGCCAGTGCCGAGAGAAGATCGCCGATGCGGGAGTTGTCAACGCAGCTGCCCATATGGAGCACCGGAGGCAGTGGTGCATTAAGCCCGGCGGCATTGCCAACGGCGGTAAGGACCGCCTTGAGACCCTCGCCGGCGTATTGTTCGGCAGCCTGGGAAGACATAAAGCCGGCCTTGGCCAGGGCGTGTGCCGAGCAGCCCGTGGCGACGACAAGGACGTTTTCCTTAAGTAACTTTTCTACCAGGGCGGTGTGGAAGCTGTCGTGGCTAACCCTGGTATTGTTGCAGCCCACTGTAGCGACCGCTCCGAGGATGTTTCCGGCTGCAATGTTGTCCACCAGCGGCTTTAGCGGGTTGTCTTTATCTACCGCCTGCAGGGCTCCAACGATGGCCTCCACGCTGAAACCGGCCAGCATGGGCTGCTTTTCGGCAGGAATGTAGACCTTGTTTTTATCCCTTTTAGCGAATGCTTCTATGGCCATAGCGACAATCTTGCGGGCATCCTCGTCGGCTGTTTCCAGTTTAAAGGGAACATGGACCGCCCCCGGTATCTTGGCAACGGGCATCGTTGTCACCAGTCGGGTATGATAGCACTCCGCTATCTGGGCCAGGCTGGGCATAATGCACTGTACATCCACTACCATCAGGTCCACTGCACCGGTGGCTACGGCCAGTTCCTGCCCCAGAAAGTTGGTAGCGGGAGGGACGCCCTGGCGCATCAGCACCTCGTTGCCGGTGCAGCAGATGCCGGCTACCTGGATACCCTCTGCTCCCGCTTTACGGGCCTCTTCTTCCATGCTGCGTGCCCACTGCACAACTTTTTCGGAGAGCAGGGGTACATGGCCGTGGACGACAATATTAACCTTGTTTTCCTGGAGCACGCCCATGTTCGCTTCCGTGGCTACGGGTTGGGGTGTCCCGAAAAGGATATCCTGGATGTCCGTGGCCAGGTGCAGGCCGCAATATCCGTCTACCAGCCCGAGCCTGGCCGTTGCCAGAAGCAGGTTAACGGGGTCGCTGTCCACTCCCATTGTTGTCTGGTGCATGGCTTCCCTTATTTCCCGGTCCGGGTTGCGCGGCAGGATACCGAGCTT
>PWRZ01000001.1 GCA_003563385.1 Syntrophomonadaceae bacterium | reverse complement strand
CTCACCCTTCCGAAAGAAGGCTTACGACCTTCTCATGATAATCATAAACATCCGGAGCGGTTCCGTCAAGAGGCTAAAACAATCATATTATCAAGCTGCCGCCTGCTGGAGTGGCGTATGTCCCTTATGTCAAAGACCGTATCATCATCATGGTTCCTATACCCGTAAAACGCCGTGCCTGCGGCTGCCGCGAAAATCTACCAAATCCCCGGCAGCAGGAAAACCAGGGTCAGCCCCCGCAGTATCGAGCGCTACCTGAAACAGTATCGTGAAGGAGATTTTGAGGCACTGATGCCAAAAAGCAGTACGGGTAAAACAAGGATCCCGCAGGAGTACATTCATTTTGTAATTTCCATAATTGGGTACGACCTATACCCTTCTGTTTACATAGTTTTTCATCAGACCAATCCTTAATAAAATTCCCCATAAATGGGGATTAATGAAATAATCACGAAGGCTGTCATTGCTTATGGTTCGATCACAGACACATATACACGGGTTCCGCTTCAAGGAATTTCAAACAGGTTTGTTCTATACTGGATTACTAAAAATAGGAACTGTAATTATCCACCCCTTTGCTTTACCATATTTAAGAATCTTTTCATGCATTTTTAGTTCAGCTTCAAGAAGCTTGTAAAAGATACGACGGAGAGAGTCGTTCCTTATGGTTTCAATAACGGCACGGACATGTAGATCAATCGCACTTTGCATACCACTTAAAATAACGTCATATAAAAAGTCGTCTTCTATCGCTTCAGGCTCGACGGGAACCTGGATAGAAGCAGGAGGACGAGAAGGCAATTGCACTTCATGCTTCAGAGCTACCTCTTGCAGCGTTGCCACCTCTTTTTCAAGATTTTTAGCTCCCTGGCTTAAGATCAACTGGAATTCTTTATCATGGGCTAGGCTGTGAAAAAACTTTGTAAGAAATATTTGGTGATATCTGTGGGTAATATGGTCCAGAATATGAAACGCCTCACCTGCCGTTAACGCTTCAGATCCTTGGGGTTTAGAAGTCTTGAGAGCAGGAGGTTCATCCATCCACCCTTTCAACTTGCCATACTTATACAATAGCTCAAAACGGTTTAAATGTTCTATCATGTCATCATGAATCATTTTCCTAACGCTATCATTTGTTGTCGATGTTCGATATGCGGTTATAAGAGGATACAGGTCAGCAATTAGATCATTATAAATTTTCTTAAACATATATTGGTCAGTAAATTGGCTTACCTGTACACTGGTTTTATAGTCATAGGGAGGTCTTTTGGGAACTTTAAGTTTAAGACTCTTCGCTTTATCTTCATATAGCTTTATAAAATTTTTCCATCCATCCAAAAGCTGCCCTAAAATAATATCAAAGTCTCGGTCATGTGTTATGTTTTGGAATAACCGAACCGTATCCACATTGGCATATCTGGTTCTTAACATATTCCAAATATTAAACGCTTCCTTGATATCGATTTCTTCTTTTAGACCTCTTGATTTCTTAAAGATTGAAATACCCATCTTTGTCCTCCAAAAGTGTAGTGTATTATATTATCCCATATATTTTTTAAATATATGTAGCTCTTTCCCAAATTCTTTAGTATCTGAATTACCCAAACATACGAGTTGACAAAATCTCGGCACGGGATACATGGCAAAACGAAATTATTGCTTTTTAGTAGTCAAAAAAAAGCATTTCATATGTTCTCTAGCGGCCAGTGGTCCGACTCCCCCCGGGTCCACCAGCAGGAAAAAATGATGGATGCCCATTTTTTACGCTTCACGGGCATCCTAATTTTTTGAGATGTTAAGGTAAATTGCAACGGGCATTCGCCAGAGAACCTGGCATATTTTTAAACAACTTAAAGGACTATTGCAATGTCGGGAGTGTCAGTTCTTTATGTTAGAATATAGTTTGTCCCATCTCCATTAATAAAGGGGGCCAGTAATTTTCACGACAAATACATTTGTTTTGGCATTTTGTACAACATCATTGCTGACACTTCCCAGGAAAAGCTCCCTGCGAGCACCCCTGCCCCTGCTGCCAATAACGATTAGATCGAAACCTTCTGCAGAAGCTGCCTCACAGATTTTTTCAGCGGGGTGTCCTTCCCTTAACATGGTGTCGACCTCGATATTTTTTTTCTTAAAAACTGCCGCAACTTCCTCCAAAACCCTTGCTCTTTCTATATTCTCCAGGTCGTCGAGCATTTCCATCTGTTTAATCAATTCCCTGGCAGCACTTGTTTCTTCACTTTTAGACAGGTACCATGCTGATTTGGTGTATCTCCTTTTATATACGTGAATTACCGTTACAGCAACATCTTTGTTCAGGGCTTCCATAGCTTCCGCAATTTTAGACGCTTCTTGAATCACTTTTTCACTATGCTTGGAACCGTCAATACACACTAAAATTTTCATTTGCATTTCCTCCTTTCCTAAATAATTATATTATATATTTATATTTCCCCAATTATTTGAGTATTCCTTCTATTCAAAAAAATATTTCTTGTCGCTCCTGGTAAAATAAAAAAAGGGTGTGGTCTTAAACAGGCAGAAGCTCAAATCCGTATCTACCTGTCATCCCTTCTTGGAGCATCTATTTATGATATAATACTCTGAGAACCTAACGATGCTTTTAAGCAGGTGAATTAATTGCTGGATTCAAAACCTTTTCGCCTTGGGCTGTGGATACTGCTGATCCTGTTAATTTTTTTGGTGGGGTCGGAGGTCTCCTATCTTTTCAGGCCCGTAGCAGTAGTAGTGCAGGCACTCTTTTTCCCGCTCTTTTTTTCTGGTCTGCTTTATTACCTGACCCGCCCGCTAGTGAGCAAGCTCACTGCCAAAAAACTGCCCCGCAGCCTGGCCATCCTGTTAGTCTACCTGCTGCTGGGCGGAATACTGGCTGTCTTTATCGTAATCACTGCGCCTTTACTGCAACGGGAGATAACCCGTCTGATAAAAGAGGCCCCCATTTTATTTGAAGAGTTGGGGAAACTGCTTGTTGAGCTGCGAAAATTAGAGCCTCTCCAGCAGCTGGAAACCGAATGGATAGAAGACCTGGGCGTGCGCTTTGCCAACATAGCCCAGCATGTCTTTTCCATGGTCTATGCCAATATTTCCGCTTTCCTACAGCTTCTAGGAAACATCCTGCTGGCCTTTGTAACCGTTCCCTTTATCCTGTACTACCTGCTGAAAGAAGACTACAAAGTGCCGCAGTTCATTTTAAAGTACGTCCCCGAGGAAGAGGCCGTAGAGCTACGCGAGGTGATGAGCAATATCAACTGGGCCATCAGTTCTTACATCCAGGGACAGGCCATCGTCTGTTTCAGCGTCGGCTCGCTGGCGCTTATCGGCTATATGATTATAGGGCTGGATTATGCGCTGCTCCTGGCTCTCTTCGCCATGCTCACCAACGTGATTCCCTACCTGGGGCCGATTATCGGGGCAGTGCCGGCCCTGCTCGTGGGTGCCCTGGACTCCCCGCTGATGGCGCTGCAGGTACTTATTGTTGTTATAGTAGTTCAGCAGCTCGAAAGCATGGTTATCGCCCCACAGGTAATAGGCAGAAAACTTCAAATCAACCCCGTAATCATCATTCTGCTCATCCTGGCGGCAGGACACCTGGCAGGGTTCCTGGGGATGATACTGGCCGTTCCCAGCTTTGCCGTAGCCCGCATTATTGCAGCACACCTGTATGAGCTTATCAAAAAGAAAAAAAAGGGGACACATTAATAATTTAAAAATTGGGGACACATTGAAAATTTTTGGGGGAACAAAAAATTGGGGACACATT
>PWRZ01000059.1 GCA_003563385.1 Syntrophomonadaceae bacterium | reverse complement strand
GGGCTACTCGTTGCGGACGGCCACGATGGGGCTGAGCTTGATGGCCCTGTCGGCGGGGTAGAGCCCCGGGGCTTTTGGATTGTTATTTAAAGTGAAAACCACGGGAATTGGGATTATTTAGGTCGTTGAATCTGGGTTAAAGTATCGCTGGTAGGGTCAATTGTTCTTTTTTCTGATTTTTTCCATGCTTCGGTAAGAGTTAAGGAAGGAGAAAGATGTTGTAGCGTCGAAATAGTTATAATAATACAAAAACTTAATTCCCGGGTTGATAAAGACAGCTCATTTTAATAGGTGACAGAGATAAGCAAGGAAACAGCTTGGGAGCGTTGTAAACTGAAGAGGAGGCAGGTAAGGGGAGCTATTCCACAGCATGGGGCATTATTTCATGTTAGCGGCAAACAGCAATCCCCAAGAAGGTGAACCCTGGTTTTTGGAGCCTTTTTTTGCCTACATCGTGCGACGCTGGGATCGCATCCTGGTCATGACTCTTGAGCACTTCCAGCTTATCCTGGTAGCCATGGCTTTCGCAATTGTCATCGGGGTGACTATAGGAGTAATTATTTCATATTACGAACCCATTGCTTACCCGGTAATCAATGTTACCCAGGTTTTTATGACGATACCCAGTATTGCTATGATAGCCATGCTCATACCAATTTTCGGGATCGGCTTTAACAACGGAGTTGCTGCGCTGGTCCTTTATATGCTACTGCCCCTGGTGAGAAACACCTATACAGGCATTCGAGAAATTGAGCCGGCTGTTTTAGAGTCGGCAAAAGGGATGGGTATGAGCGAGTTCCGCGTTCTCACCAAGATCAAGCTGCCGCTGGCTTTGCCGGTTATCATGGCCGGCATCCGCGTTGCAGTTGTGTTGGGGGTAGGCATCGGAGCCATTGCTGCTTATATTGGAGCAGGAGGACTTGGCAGCCTTATCTTTAACGGAATTGAGCGTGTAAATTATCCCATGATTTGGACCGGAGCGATTTTCGTTTCCATCACAGCGATTGTTCTCGACCTGATTCTCGGATGGGGAGAAAAAAGGTTGTATCGGCATTAACTTTTTGTAGAGGGGGTATTTATTGGTGATTAAACTTGAAAGTGTAACCAAGATATTTCAACCGGGCGATGCGCCTGCGGTGGATAATCTCACGCTGGAGATAGAAGAAGGAGACACCTGTGTTTTGGTGGGGCCTTCGGGTTGTGGCAAAACCACGACCATGAAGATGGTCAACCGTCTCGTCGAACCTACCGACGGCAAAATTTATATTGATAAAGAAGACATTTCTAAAAAAAACCCCATTCAGCTAAGGCTGAATATCGGCTATGTTATCCAGGAAATAGGGCTTTTCCCGCACATGAATATCGCTGAAAACATCGCCACTGTTCCCAGGGAGCTGAGGTGGCCCAGGCAGAAAATACAGGAGAGAGTAGATGAACTGCTGAATATGGTCGGGCTGGACCCGGAACTGTTTCGAAACCGCAAGCCCAGCGACTTGAGCGGTGGGCAGCGCCAGCGCATCGGCGTCGCCAGAGCTTTATCGGCAGACCCGCCTATAATGCTTATGGACGAACCTTTCGGCGCCCTGGACCCCATAACAAGGTCCTATTTGCAGAACGAATTTTTGCGTATCCAGGGAAAAATTAGGAAAACCATTGTTTTCGTAACTCACGACATTGACGAGGCCATCAAGATGGGGACAAAGATCGCCATAATGCGTGAAGGAAAGCTGGTTCAGTACGCTACTCCCAATGAACTGCTAAGCGCCCCGGCGGACCAATTTGTGGTAAACCTGATCGGTGGCAATTATTCTATTAAAAGGCTCCACCTTATCCGGGTGGAGGAAACGCTCAAGGAGCCCTTCACCGTTTCCCCTGAAGATAGCCTGGACAAAGCCAAAGAAGTACTGGAAAAAAGCCAGTTAGAGCTTATACTGGCCGTAAACGGGGAAAAACGCCTGGAAGGGCTTGTTACCCCCAGCAGTCTAAAAAAAGAGGGAGACCGGGTGGGCGACGTAATGGATTCCCCTGCTCTTACGGTGGACAGCGGAGCCACACTCAACGACGCTCTTTCAGTAATGCTTACCAATGGCGAAGGCTATGCCCTGGTGATGGGAGAAAAGAATCGCCTGCGGGGCGTGGTTACTTTGAACGCTGTAATGGAGGCGCTGCAGGGCAATGAGAAATAAATGGGTTAGACGTTCCATTTATATAGTGATATTGCTGGCGATTTTTGTAGGTTACCCCTGGTACAACATCAAAAACCCTGCCGATGCCACCGTGGCGAGGGGGCTCCAGGCGGAAAACGTGATTAAATACGGCCAGGATCACCTGGTACTTTGGGGAGTTGCCCTTCTGGTGGCAATATCGATAGGGGTGGCAGCAGGGATCTTGGTTTCCCGCCCCCAATTTCGCTTTGTCGCCCCGGTAGTGGTTAATATTGCCAACATTGGGCAGACCGTTCCCAGCATTGGCGTGCTAGCCATTTTCATGGGCCTTTTAGGAATGGGTTTCAGCACTGCCGTGTTCGCACTTATAGTTTACGGTATCCTGCCGATTCTTCGAAACACCTACGCAGGGATGATAACCATTTCTCCTGGCATTATTGAAGCAGCCCGGGGAATGGGCATGACTCCTTACAGCATACTCAGACGGATAGAACTTCCCCTGTCCCTTCCGGTGATTACGGCCGGCATCCGCACTGCTTCGGTAATGATCGTTGGTGCGGCCACCCTGGCTACATTTATTGCTGCAGGTGGACTGGGTTCGATAATCGTCACCGGCTTGGCTGTCATGCGCGAGCAATTGTTTTACACGGGAGCGGTTATGGCGGCATCTTTGGCGATACTCCTTGATTATATATTATGGATAATCGAAGAGGAGGTGCAGAGCTAAAACCATCCTTCCCCGGTAATGTGAGAGCAGGCAAATTAAAAAGGGGGTCTAATGAATGAAGGGAAAAAGTTTATTTAAGTTGGCAATTACAGTGGTAATTGTTTTATTGGTCGGAGCTTTTGCTGCAGGTTGTCCTCCTCCCGAGGAACCGGAAATGACTGAAGTGGTAGTAGGTTCCAAGGAATTTACCGAGCAGCAAATTTTGGGGCAGATAACCCTGTTTGCCCTGGAGGATGCAGGCATACCTGCCTCTGACAGCACCAACCTGGGTGGAACCGATGTTAACCGCAGTGCCCTGGAAGAGGGAGAGATCCACACCTACTGGGAATATACCGGGACAGCGTGGATGACATTTTTTGAAGAAGAAGAAGTGATTACCGAACCCGATAAGCTCTTCCAGCTTGTCCGGGAAAGAGACGAGGAAGCAGGCCTTATATGGCTTGACTATGCTCCGCTTAACAACACTTACACCATCATGATGCGTGCCGAGCATGCTGATGAACTGGGCATTGAAACCATTAGCGAACTGGTCGAGTGGGTCGAGGAGCAGCAGGCTGCGGGAGAAGAAGTAGAATTTGCCGCAGTCCACGAATTTATGGTGCGCGAAGACGGTCTGCCTGCCCTGGAAGAAACTTATGGTTTTGCTTTTGACGAAGTGCATGACATGGCTATCGGGCTGACCCACGAGGCCCTGCGCAACGGTGAAGTCGATGCGGCCATGAGCTTTGCTACTGACGGCAAAATTGAAGATCTGGATTTGGTAAACCTGGAAGACGATAAAAAGTTCTTCCCTGTCTACAACGCTGCACCTGTATTCCGTGCAGAGGTATTGGAGCAGTTTCCTGAGATAGAAGATATCATGGCTGATATTGCTCCCCGGCTCGATGACGAGACCATGATTTAT
>PWRZ01000100.1 GCA_003563385.1 Syntrophomonadaceae bacterium | reverse complement strand
GCCATGGACGGTGAAGTCCTGCCCGGGGAGATGGCGGAGATGTTTACGGGGCCGCTGCTCGGTTTTGTGTTCATGCCCTTCCACATTACTTCCGGCTACGAGCCCGATAAGGTTTTGACGGGTATACATCCCTACGTAACGGTGGAGTCTATCTCTACCGGCACCAGGACGTTTGGCGCCCTTTCAGGCAAAGTCTACGAGACGGTGATCAGTGTAACCGAAGGGGGGAAAACGTACAGGGCGGAATGGCATATCGGAGACTTCGGCGACCTGCAGATGATGACCATGTATAAAGCGCTCGATGTCACCAACGGCGATTTTGCCAAGTACGAGCTGGTATCGGTGGAGCTTAGATAAAGCCGCCATTTTAACTGACGGCATTTTTGATGAGACAAACGAAACTTGCCGCCAAGCGCGTCAAAATTCAACGCAGTCCTGCCCCTGAAGCGCCGGCAGGCATTACAGGTTTTTGCCCCGGTCATATCTGTTGCCCGGGGGTTATTTTTTAGCGGAGAACAAAGCAAACGGGAGAACAGGCAGGATATATGAGATAAATGTCGAACTCTTTATTCTTGGATTGATAAATTGATAACTGCAGTTGATAATTGAGGCAATGGGGGTCTGTAAATTGATAGATCATGCGAAGATCAAGGTCGCTGTCAGGATGATCCTGGAGGCCATCGGTGAAAACCCCAACCGCGAGGGGTTGATAGACACTCCGTCTCGTGTGGCCAAGATGTACGAAGAGGTGTTCGGCGGTCTGGGCCACGATCCCAGCGAGCATTTGCAGACATGCTTTTACGACGAAGGCCATGACGAGATTGTGCTGGTAAAAGACGTCAACTTTTACTCCATGTGCGAGCACCATCTCCTTCCCTTTTACGGGAAAGCACACGTGGCCTATATCCCAAACAAGGCCGTTTCCGGCATTTCGAAGCTGGTGCGGGTGGTTGATACGCTCTCCCAGCGCCCGCAGCTGCAGGAACGGCTTACCACCCAGATAGCGAACACGATAATGGATTCCCTCAATGCCAAGGGAGTGGCGGTGGTCCTGGAAGCGGAGCACCAGTGCATGACCGTCCGCGGGGTTAAAAAACCGGGCTCCTTGACAGTCACTTCGGCTGTCCGCGGTATTTTCCGGACGAACCATTTGACGCGGGCGGAGGCCTTTTCGTTAATAAAAGGGGAAAAGTAGCCGGTGGAAAGATTACGAAAGATCCTGGAAGACCCTCAGTATATCCGTTACCAGGAGTGGACCCGGCAGTGGGAGCTGGAGCGCCCTTACTGCCACCACAACGAGCAGCATTTCCTGGATACCGCTCGCATTGCCTGGATCCTGGTGCTGGAAAGGGGGCGCAGTTTCCGGCGCGATATTGTTTACGCGGCCGCTTTCCTGCACGATGCGGCGCGCTGGAAGGAATACGGGGATGGCAAATATGACCACGCCCTGGAGAGCGCGCTGCTGGCAGCCCCTATATTACAGGGAGCCGGCTTTAGCATGGAAGAGATTGAGGTTATCAGCACCGCCATCGCCGAGCACCGGCGCCCCCCGGGGGATTGTGCCAGCGAGCTGGGAGGGATACTCAGCGAAGCGGACAAGCTTTCGCGCCGCTGCTGGTCCTGTGCGGCCTCGGACGGCTGCCGGCGCTATGCACAGATGGCCACGCGCAGCGGCCCGCTGTACTGATATGCAGGTATGCAATGGCAGGCATGCAGGGCGTGAGGGGTGTTTGGGCCGTGTATGCAGCGTGCATGCAGCATTGTGGCGGTGCGGGCATAAGTGGTGCGGGGGCATAAGTGGTGCGGTGGCGTAAGTAGTGCGGTGGCGTAAGTGGGTAAATAATATTCATGTCTGGGGGTGTCCTCCATTCGCTGCAGAGTGGTTAAGCCCAAAAATGAAGAAGAGCTGAAAGAGATCCTGCACATAATCGGCGTCGAGCCTTCCAACATTGGCGTTATCCTGCCAAAGAGCACCTTTTTTACCATACTGGTTGAAGACATACCCCTGAAGGAGGCGCTGATACTGAAGCAGGAAATGCTATCTAAGGGTGGGGAGTGCGCCGTCTCAAGCGGGGTGGTCAACCTGGAGGTAGAAAAAAGCAGCGTCCTTCTCTGCGGGACCAAGCGGCAGTTTACGGATCTGACCAAAAAGCTGTTCACGCAGCAGCTGGAGCTGAAGGAGCTGGGCAAGCTGCTGAACAATACCTTTGAAGACGGTGTTTACAGCTCCCGCCTGCTTAAATTCAGGAACCGGGGCTATCTTCTCGGCGAAAGGACACTCATTATGGGCATTATAAATGTTACCCCGGACTCTTTTTCAGACGGCGGGCGCTACGATGATATCGACAGGGCGCTGAGAGGGGCCCTGCAGATGGTTGAAGAAGGAGCGGACATTATTGACGTCGGGGGGGAGTCCACCAGGCCCGGGGCCGTGCCCGTGGGCCAGGAAGAGGAACTGCGCAGGGTTATCCCCGTCATTGAGGCCATTCGCGAGCATTCCGATATTCCCCTTTCCATAGATACCTACAAGTCGGAAGTGGCTGCATCGGCGCTGGAAGCGGGGGCGGACATGATAAACGATGTTTGGGGCGGCTTGAAAGACCCGGCCATGCTGGAGCTGGCCGCGTCAAGCGGGCTGCCCATATGCCTGATGCACAACAGGTTTGAGCCCCAGTACAAGAACCTTATCTCCGATATAGTTAACGACCTGCTGGCTCGCGCCGAAGATGCCCTTTTGGCGGGCGTGCCCATGGAAAACATCATCCTTGACCCGGGGATCGGTTTTGCCAAGAACGCGGAGCAAAACCTGGAGGTGATGCGCCTCCTTGGCGAGATCACTGCCCTCGGTTACCCGGTGATGCTGGGGACATCCCGCAAGTCGATGATCGGGAAGGTGCTTGACCTGGCGGTGGAAGAGAGGCTGGAAGGGACGGCGGCGACGGTTGCATATGCCATTACCTGCGGAGTGGACATTGTCCGCGTCCACGACGTCCTGGAAATGAGCAGGGTTGCCGCCATGACCGATGCCATTGTCCGGGGGAGGGACTTTTCTTGTCCGCAAAGCTGATCCTGAAGAATATGCAGTTTTACAGCTACCACGGCGCGCTGCCGCCTGAAAGGGAGCTGGGACAGCGCTTCTCCGTGAGCCTGGAGGTTTTTGGGGACCTGCAAAAAGCAATAGACGGGGATGATCTGGCGGACTCCCTGGACTATGCCCGGGTTTACGGGGCCGTTAAGGAGATTGTCGAAAAAGAGCAGTTCAATCTCATCGAAACCCTCGCTGACGCCGTGGCCCGTGCCGTCCTTGATATGGGTGCTGAAAAAGTGAAGGTAAAGATTAAAAAGCTGCATCCCCCCCTGCCGGGGCCCATCGATTATGCCGGCGTGGAAATTGTAAGAAAGAAGTGATAAAATGCTTGCTTACCTGGGGCTGGGCAGCAACATCGGCGACCGCCGCTTTTATCTCCATAAGGCGGTCGAGCTCCTCGATGCCCATCCATCCATTTCCGTTGTTTCCGTATCTCCGTACATAGAGACTGAACCTGTCGGCCCGGTGGAGCAGGAGCCCTTTTTAAACGGCGCCGCGATCGTAGATACAGCGCTCGGCCCCATGGAGTTGCTGGAGGCCATTCATATGATAGAAAATAAGCTTGGGCGCACCAGGGGCGTCCGCTGGGGCCCGCGCACCGTTGACATCGACATCCTTATCTACGGGGAGCTGGTTATGGAAAGCGAGGAGCTTACCATCCCCCACCCGGAGATGCACAGGAGGGATTTTGTCCTGCTGCCCCTCTCCATGATTGCTCCCGAGCTGCAGGT
>PWRZ01000074.1 GCA_003563385.1 Syntrophomonadaceae bacterium | reverse complement strand
TGGTGGGGCTGACAGGTTTCGAACCTGTGGCCTCTTGAATGTGAGTCAAGCGCTCTCCCCCTGAGCTACAGCCCCTTATACAGCTATTGTGTTTAAAATTATAAACCTTGTAGTTGGAGGTGTCAAGCACCATATAAACTGTGTTAATGGGGAGACGGACTGCCGGCATTTTGACAAGGTATCCTCAAAAATAATATGCTAATTTACTTCGAAAAAAGCTGAAATAACGGCTGGAAAAACCTTTTAATTATCTGCCAAAGGGAAACCCGGATCTTAACTTCCAGGTAGAGATCTCCATTTTCAGCCCCCCCTTTTCCTTCCAATCCCATTCCTTTCAACCTTATCCTTTGGCCGTTTTTAATCCCTGGAGGCGCTTTTACCATTATTTTTTCGGTCCTTCCCCATTTATGGCCGGAATATTCGATTAGGTCGCCTTCCTGCGCTTGCTCCGGGGTCAATGTAATAAAATCGTAGAGATCCCTGCCTCTTTCTGGAAATTGAATTCCGAAGGCCTTCTCCACGCTGTGCTTGAAAAGCCTGTTCATTATGCCGCCAGACGGGGAGGTAGGGAAGTAGAGCCCCTGCCTGCTTCTTGGAATTTCTTCCCCCCGCCTTATATAATCACCGCCGCGGGGCCGAAAACCATAGTATACAAATCCCCGGCCGACAAATCCCGGCCTGCGGAATTCAAAAGTTTGATACCTGGAGCCGTAAAATTCTTTAAATATTTCCTCGAAATTCCTGAAGCCAAATGCCCGGGCCATCTGCTCAAATATCTGATCGATGTCCGAGCCCCTGAAGATGTCTTCCTCAGAATAGCTTTCCCTGAACCTCTGGGAAGCATAAGAACCATAATTCTCCCATAGAGCATCGTATTCTTTTCTTTTCTGGGGGTCGGAAAGAACGGCATAGGCTTCATTTATCTCTTTCATTTTTTGGGCTGCTTCTGGATTTTCCTTGTTCCTGTCCGGGTGATACTCCAGGGCCAACTTGCGGTAGGCAGCCTTTATCTGCTCCAGGCCGGCGTCTTTATTTATCCCTAAAATTTGATAATAGTCCTTACCCAATACTTTCTTCCTCCTCTACTTCTTTTATTGTTTATTGTCTGTCATCGAGCTCAAACATACCCCGTTTTTTAAAATAGAGGTATTTATGGCCCATAAATGGCGGATAAGGCAGTGGGTAAGGCTCCGGCAATTATAGATTAAGGTTATGGCTGATTGGGGACCTGAGGATGAAGCCCGCTATCTTAAAGAGCAGGCCGAAATGATCAGGACCGAGCTAAAAGAAATAGAGCAGAGGCTGGGCGAGCTGGAAGAAGAGCAAAAAAGCGGGTAGGCAGCAATTGGGGGAATGGGGTAAATGAGCAGACGTTTAAGCCACCAAATCTGCTGCACATTGCTTGCTGCCTGAAAAGTAATTAAGTATTCAACCACCACCACTGCCACCACCACTGCCACCACCACTGCCACCACCACTGCCATATGCCACCGCTGCGCTTATAATCCTGGGTGGAAGTATTATCTTCCTGGCCAGGTTAAAGCAGGGCGGTCAAAAAAAGCCGCGGATGGCGCCGTATATGACAATGGCGGCCAGGGCCCATACGTAGTAGGAAAAGTAGCGGAAATTGGCTCGGTAAAGCAATTTGAGGACCAGTAAGAGTGCCCCTATGCCCACGACCGCTGCGACTGTAAAGCCGGCGGCGAGCTCCGCTGCTCCAACACCAATAGGCTCTTCAAGGCGGGCTACCTGGAAAGCCTGCACCGAGGTGGCGGCAATAATAGTGGGGAAAGCTATGAAAAAGCTGTATTTCGCCGCCCAGCGCCGTTTCAAGCCGGTGAAAAGGGCAAAGGCAATAGTAGTCCCACTGCGGCTGATCCCCGGCAGAAGGGCTATTGCCTGGCCAAAACCGATCACCGCTGCTACCGACGGCGTAACCCCTCGCAGGCCGCGCCTGCGAGGGGGCACAATATCTGTACAGTAGAGCAGGATGCCGGTAATAACCAGCGTAACACCGATAGCCGCGGGGCGGGCGAAAACCTGTTCAAAAAGAAATTTAAGCGGAATACCTGCTGCACCGGTGATGAAAACAGAAAACAAGCCCAGCAAGCCCAGGCGAAGGTAAAGCTTTTCCTGCGAGCTGTCGCCCTTAAGATAAGAGCCGATATCGCTCCACAACCTGCGTAAGAAGCTTCGCAGGCTGCTGCGGAATACGACAGCAATAGAGAACAGTGTCCCCACGTGGACCACAAGGTCAAAAAAAATCATTTCCGGGCTTTCCGGGGCAGGCAGGTGCGAGCCCCGCCGGATCATCCAGTGCTGCATTAACACCAGGTGGCTGGTAGAGCTGACCGGCAAAAACATGAAAACGCCCTGCACTATGCCCAGGATAAGGGCCTCTGAAAAAGTCATCTGTTTAAAAATACTCCATGCTTAATCATCTATCACTTGTCTATCATACTTAAAAATAGTTCCAGGCGCAACAATATCTCGAATGCAAAAAAGAGCTTCTTGAAAGTACCTTCCCAATATTTTTTAATGTGTCACCATGGGACAGCATGCTTAATTGATTATTTAAAGCTCGAAAACTTCGCGATGTATTTTCTGAGTGGGTATGTTCATCTTTTTTAGCTCTTCAATAACAGATTTGCTCATAGGAGGAGGCCCGCAAATAAAATAATTCCTGCCTTGAAGCTGCGGCAAATATTTCTTTATTAATTCAATGTTAATTCTTCCCTTTTCCCCCGCCCAATCTTCCTGGCCAGACATAACCAGGACTATTTCTAAACCATCTATTATTTTTTCCAGTCTTTCCAGTTCATCCTGAAAACACAGGTTTTTCTCGCTTCGGTTACTCCAAAAGAGGGTAACCTTTTTTTTAATTTTTTTATCAGCCAGGTAGCGAAGCATGCTCATAAATGGTGTAATTCCGATCCCACCGGCTAAAAAAACCAGCTCCCCGGCATCACTATTTAAGAAGCTGAATACTCCATATGGCGCATCGATGAAAGCCTTGTCCCCGGCTTTTGTATCTTTAATGGTAGAGGTAAAATCACCCGCTTCTTTAACGGTAATAGATATCAACTTCCAAGTAGGGCTTGAAGAAATTGTAAAAGGATGTGATGATGAGAGTAGACCATTCCAAAGCAGCCTCAGGTGCATAAACTGTCCTGGTTTATAATGGAGGGGCTTTCCTTTAAAATAAAGGCTGTAAATTCCTTCTGATTCCTTCTTTACCTCCACTACTTCATATCGATTTTTCCGTATGTATACAAAGCGCCACAATTTATGAATGAGAATTGCGGCAAATGCAGCCGTAAAAGCTATCCAGAGATAATAGTGTATAGAGCCGGGCACAGCATTATCGAAAACGTGTATTAAGGCTAAGGGGAAAAGGATATAGTTGGCCAGGTGAATGTTTTTCCAGCTCTCATATGCTATATTCCATCTTTTATAATTTAAAGCAAGCGCTGCTGTAATAATAAATCCTGTTAGCGCTGCTATACCTAACCATATGAACAGGTGCAGATTGAGTCTGCCTGTCAAAAGCAGCACAAAGGTCAGGGAAAAAAGGGCGTGCATGGCGATTAATATAATTCCTATACGCCCAAAAAAGCGGTGATAAAAAAGCATTTTGTCTAATCCGAACCCTTCTTCGATCAGTTTCATCCGTGTACTGAGGACGAACTGCATAAAGAGAAACAAAAGGCCGGTAACAGCAAACAGGCGGTTAGCATGCCTCAGATAAAGAATGCCAAAGGTCCCCAGGCGAGTGGTATCTAGCCAGGCATATACAGTAACAACAAGCAGCATAAAAAAGATAAACCAGAAGAGGCGAACTTTCATTTTAAACATCTCCT
>PWRZ01000071.1 GCA_003563385.1 Syntrophomonadaceae bacterium | reverse complement strand
CCCTGCTCACCTTTGCCACCTACCTGATGGGCCACCTGACCCAGGACCTGGTGGCCTTTGGCAACCTCAGCGACAACCCGGCCATCCAGCGGGTGACCAACGCCCTGTACCTGATTCTGCCTGATCTGGAACGGCTGAACCTGCGCAATGAAGCCATCTATGGCATCACCCTGCTGCCCTCGGGGACAGAACTGCTGCTGCATTTGCTCTATGGCCTGCTGTACACCGCCCTGTTGCTAACCATCGCCTCAGTGATTTTTGCCCGGCGACAGTTTTAGGCAAGGGGTTTCTTTAGTAACTGATGGGCACAGGCAAGCCCTTGTGCCCTAATTCGATTACACGCATAACCTGCCGCCTTCAGGAATACGCCTCCACCTCAGTGGCGTTAAAGAACCGGCCAAATGTTCGGCGAACCTACCAAAGTGACCGGTTCAGGTTGATATTCGGAAGCAGTCGCCCACTTCACTGAAAACAGGGCTGGACTCCCCCACGTACGCTCGATGGAATCCCTTCCACCAATTCTGACCCTAGGGAGTGCTGGCGCGACAACACACACCACCCGAAACCCGATATTGTTGTTGCGGGCGGCAGGCGCATTCCTATTACGATAGGCAGAGCGGCAGTGGCGCGGATTATTGTTCCACGAACCGCCCCGGCACGTTTAATGCCTGTCCTCAACGCCAGGTCTCAACGAGTGAGAAGGCTGACGCTCTAACAGCATAGACAACCAGGGCCACCAGGGCCATAATCGCAAAAAAAAATTTAACGCGCTGCGCGCGTAGGGAAAAGATTAAGAAATGTAAAGAGCAAGAGGAAAAAAGGGTAAAGGGCTAGGGGAGCCCTGGCGCGACAACACACACCACCCGAAACCCGATATTGACGTTGCGGGCGGCAGGCGCAAACCTATCACGATAGGCAGAGCGGCAGTGGCGCGGATAACTGACCCACGAACCGCCCCGGCACGATCGCAGATCTTGATCTCCACCCTCGACCCAAGCCGATCCATCAGTAGGGGCACCCGCGTAGCGATCGTGCCAGACATCCTGGCACCATTCCCAGACCTGGCCATGCATGTCATACAGACCAAATCCATTAGCAGAGAATTGACCCACTTCTATTGTCTTTTCTCGAAAGCTGCCATAGGGGCCTTCACCGTAGTTGCCGGCATAGGTCGTGCCTTTATATTCCCAGTCTTGCCCTCGGTAGTTCGCCAAATCCGTGGTGATAGTTTCACCAAAGTGAAAGGGGGTTGTGGTGCCAGCCCGACAGGCATATTCCCACTCCGCTTCGCTGGGCAAGCGGTAAGTGCGACCAGTATAAATCGAAAGTCGCTCACAAAACTCCACTGCGTCTTCCCAAGACACCGATTCTACCGGGTTATGGTCGTGCCCCTTAAATCTTGATGGGTTTAAATTTAACCGACGATTGACCCTAGGTAACGCCGCCACCTGCCGCCACTGCGCTTGAGTCACTGGGCATTTCCCCATAAAAAAGGATGGCACCGTTACCTCATGCTGCGGCCCCTCATGCTCATAGCGCCCTGCCTCATCATCCAGCGACCCCATCAAAAACGTTCCACCAGGGATCGCGACCATTTCCAGAGATACGCCTTTGCCCAGGTCTTCCCCAAAAAATCGAGTTTGTTTCCACTCCCCAGGCCTAGGTTCCCCCTGGGGGGTAACGGTAACCACTGGGTAGGTGGTGAGGGATAGCCCCCGTTCTAACCCGCAGTCGGCAAACCGGCGCAGCAGATTTGCCGAGAAACTCTGGCGGGGATAGCGCCCTGGTAGAGGGTTGGGGGCCAAAGCCTGACTGGCTGCCCCGGGTTGCCAACCCACGCTCTGGCTAAAGCGCTGCTGCTTCTGGTCAACCTCAGTGCCTGGGGTCGTCTCCCATAGACTGGCCTGCATCCCAAGTCCCTGGCGCCCGGCTGAGTAGTGTACCCAGAGCCAATCCAGAGTTTGCAGGCGACTGCAAGGCAAAGTGGCCATCTCAGTGACCTCTGAACCTCGCCCCCGCTGGGAGGGAGCGGGCTGGATAAGCTCGGTTGTGGCCTGATCTGCCGCTTCAAAGTCCAACTTTTCTAGGGCACGGTAAAGGGGGTAGTACTCTGGAGTCAGTTGGTGCTTCACCAGACGCAGCCCTTTAGCAATCAGGCTACGAGAGCCCGAGGTCCAAACAGGGACTTGCCCGGTTGTCTCCCCAGGCACTCGATTGATTTCTGCCGAGGTTGGCAGTCGGTAAAACCGGTATAGCCCCGTTTCCGCCGCCGCTGAAGTAACCAGACAGGTATATTCCCAGGTGCTGAGCCAGGTACAGAATTCTAGGGCGGCCTCTAGGGTCATGCCCGTAGCGGGCTGGGTACGGGAACGATCCGGGCGACCTGGGCCAAATTGAGGGCGCTCTTCTAAAAAAAGCTGAAATTCTGCTTCAGTAATCAATCCTGGGTCGATCTGCACGGTGTCATCTATCCGCAGAAACCGAGCTAAGCGGCGGGCCAGTTTCACCTCAGCCGCCAGCTTAGCCACGGCTGGGTCAGCAGCCTCTAAGCTCATCTCCTCTAGCTGTTGTCGGGTCGCTGGGTGCAGGCTCTTACCTTCTTCTAGACAGTCGTAGGCAATGGTCAGGGTAGTAATAGAGGGCTGCTGCAGGGCCGCTGCCACCAGTTCAGTGGTGTCGTTCTTGGCAGCGTAGAGGCGAATGGTTTCGTGCCACCAGGTATGTTGAATGTTCTGGACAAGGAAGCCCGTTTGTCCAGTTTCTTTGATCTGGGCTGAGGCCAAATATTCTTGAAAACTCAGGTGGGCAAACTGAAATACCCCTACTTCTCTCTCTTGTAATAGGCCACTCACCGTTTTAACGTGCTCCAGAAAGTGGGCTGGGGTAACGGTGTCGACGGCTACAGTGCCCAGGGGTGGGCCCATTAGGGTAAGGCCCTGATCTAGAGTAAACTCCCGCTGCTCTTGCTCCATCAAGGCTAAGGCCAGCCCTTGCAGTACTGACTTTTTCTGCTCAGCCCTTAACGGGAAGGGTTCCGTTAGGCCTTTAGCTTCCTGCCGCCGCACCAGCAGCACATCACAAATTTCGTCATACAGGTCAACCCGACTCCCCGGCAGTGCCCCCCGGTTATCGTGAACCGTGGCAATCATGGTTAGCAGTAGGGGGTTCAGGGCCATGGCGGCCAGGGGCGGATAGTTTTTGATCCGGTCAATTAAGTCATGGGCTTTAGTGCTAGCCGCCTGCCTCACCCCTGGGTCCAGCTTGCGAACCTGGCGCAAACTTTCGGTTTGCAGGTACCAGCGCTGCAAAAACTGCTCCATTTGTCCCAGACTAAAGGACTGCACCGCCAGAGTCGCCCGGGCTTCTGTCAACTGGGCACTACGATAGCCGTCGGGACGTGAGGTGAGAATCCAGTGGGCTTCGGGGTAGGCCCGCATTTGGATATCGACCCAGCCGCTGACCTGGCGGCGCTGGGCTTCGTCGGCGACTTCATCCAGCCCATCCAACATCACCAAGCATTGACCCGTCAATAGCTTAGACTCAAACCACTGGGGCGATAGATTTAGGCTATGTCCCTTGGGCAGCTTCTTCACCTGGTCCACGATCAAATCGGGCAATGACTTGGAGGCAGGAGTGGTGATATCTTTTCGAACTTTGTCCAGAGACAGCAGTACAGGCACTAAAGTGGGTACCTTGCGGCTACGGCTGCGGTGGGTGTTATGGGCATAGGTGAGGGTAATATGCCGCAGCAGCGTGGTTTTACCTGAACCCGGTGCACCAATGACTACGATTCGCTGATAGGCGGGTTGCTGCTTGCTCTCGGCCAAAAAGTCCCAAATTTCCAGATCCCCCAGGGCTTCTT
>PWRZ01000201.1 GCA_003563385.1 Syntrophomonadaceae bacterium | reverse complement strand
GCCGTTTTTTAGCTCGTCTTCGACCGCCTTAAAGGAGATAATGGTCGCTCCAAGCCCTATTTTAACTGCCTCCTTGATGGCCTCCTGGCTCTCCAGGTAAGCGATTACCTTGAGGCGGGCGTCGCTTCCATAGTATTCTTTGAGGGCCTTTTCAAAAACGAGCCGCGTAGCCGAACCGGGCTCGCGGAGGATGAAGGGGAGCTCGAAGACCGCTTCCGCTTTTACGGAGGGGACGGAGAGGGCCATCCCTTTTTTTCCCTTTCCTGTGTGTTCATACGGCAGGCCTGTCCCCGGGGGTGTTATCAGGATCAGCTCATCTTCCACCAGCCTGATGTGGCCCAGTTCTTCTTTATTGCCCGTTTCTCCCCCAAAACCGAGGTCAAAAGTATAATCGCGGATGCTCTGCAGGACCTGCCTGGTATCCCGCAGCAGGACGGAGAATGTTACCTCCGGGTGCTGCCGGCGGAAGGAGAGCAGCAGCTGCGGCAAAAGGTAAGCACCCGGGACGCTGCTTGAAGCAATTTCCAGGTGCCCTTTTATGATACCGTGCTTTTTTTGAATGGCCGTCAGCGCTTCGTCTTTGATACCGAGAAGCTGCCGTGTATACTGGTACAGTATTTCTCCTGCCTCTGTAAGCTGCAGCTCGCGGCGGCCGCGGTCGAAAAGCGGTGCCCCGATTTCGTTTTCCAGTGCCTTTACATGTGCACTTACCGTCGGCTGGCTGAGGAAAATATTTTCCGCTGCACGGGAAAAGTTTTTCTGCTTCGCAACCTCGATAAATACCCTGAGCTGGTGAAAAACCATTTATGTTGTTCCTTTCATGGACGGGTCAGAGTGAGTAGAAAATACTCTCCCTCTTCTGCTACCTTCACGTTCCAGCCCATGGACCGGGCCGTACGCGATACGTTGTCCCGGGCCACGGTGCTGCTTACCTTTACTTTGACCTCACCGTTGCCCGGCTCCTGCATCGCATTTCTGGCCTTGATCACCGGTTCCGGGCATGACAGCCCGCAGCAGTCCACAAAGATGCTGTTCATGCTTTCACGCTCCTTTATAGTATAACACTAACTGGGCCGACACCGCAAATGATACCCGCTGCGAAGGCCCTGTGCCGTATGCTGGCGCTATCCTGCGCGGCCCGCGCTGCTCGCGCGGCCAGAGCCGGAGGGCGCTTTTTGGGCTTCTTTTTGCTTTTCCAGCAGCCTCACCTGCCAGGTGATCACAGAGGCGATCACCAGGAGCAGTATCCACAGGAACACCACCAAAATCCGGGCTTCCTGCACAACCCCGGCGGGGCTTGCCGCCCAGCCGAAGTTATGCATTACAGCGGCGCCAAAGACCGTGCCCAGCGTGGTGGCGGCGGCGTCGCCGTTCCCCTCGCCGGTGAGGATAAGCTGCCTCAAGGGGCAGCCTCCTGCCAGAACCGCCGCCAGGCCCACTATGCCCATCCCCAGGAAGTTCCAGAGTGCTTCTGCATGCGCTACCGGCTGTTCGGCAAAACCGGGATTGAAATAGCCGCCGAGAATATTCCCGGCCGCTGCTGCTATAAATAACGCCGCTATCCCGGAAAAGAGGTGAAAATCTTTAAAAAGCAGCAGGTCCCGGAAGGCGCCCATGGTGCAGAGCCGGGAGCGCTGCGCCATTATTCCCACCAGCAGCCCTGCGCCCAGGGAAATGGCCAGCGGTGCCCTCATGGAACCGGGGCCTTCGGTGCTGAAGAAAATGTATGCCGGGGCGGCCGCGGCTATAACCAGCAGCACTACCGAGGCCAGGGGACCGGCCAGCCCGTTTAAAGAGGGCTGTTCCCCTGCGGCGCCGAGCGTGTATCCGCGCTGCAGGAACTGTACCCCCACCCAGATGCCGAGGATGTATCCCGGCAGGGCGGCGAGGGCGTTAAGGTCGCCGCCGGCCATGCGCAGGAGCATGCGTAGGGGGCAGCCCAGGAATATGAGCGCGCCCATCATCATGAAAGCCCCCAGCAGGAACCTTAAAATAACGGCCGAGCCACCTGTAGATTTGAATTCCCTGAAGGCCAGGGCGCTGGCGAAAGCTCCCAGCACCAGCCCGATAATCTCCGGCCTGATATACTGCACCGGGGCGGCCCGGTGCATTCCCAGGGCCCCCGTTATGTCCCTGACGAAGCAAGCAATACAAAAACCCATGTTCAGCGGGTTGCCGAAAATGACCAGTATGACAGCGATGATTCCTGTTAGCGCGCCTGCCAGTATAATGCCCCGTTTTTCGTTCACGTTTTTTAACACCCCTCTGTATTGTTTTTAACTGGGTGCAGCATCACCCTTCACCTCTACGGAGGACAACCCTTTCAAGCTTGACCACGGGGGGGCGGGCGCATCTTTGGTCGCACCGACCCCGGGGATTGCCGGGGATTGTATGTAGCGGCAATCGCAGAGGCCATTTAACGGGCCTGGCCAGGTTAACCCTCTTACAATTATAATTGAGTGCCTGATTGAACGGAAATAGAAATTATCAATACAAAGAGGTCTTTTTATAGTATCATCGCGCTGCGACGAAGCAGCTGCTTGCCTTCAGCCGCCAGCAGGTCCTGCAGCCGCAGCTACTGGACCTGAACAGTGTTGTCGGCGACATGAAATAAATGTTGTCCAGGCTTATAGGGGAGAATATTGAAATCGCTATTGTCCTTGCTCCAGGACTGAGGCCGGTCCTCTACGTTTCCGGCTATACGGACAATGCCGTAGTTCACCAGGGCGTGCTGGAAGAGGGGGTGAACTTCCTGGAAAAGCCGTTTACCCTGGAAGCACTGGCTATGAAGGTATGGGAGATACTCTCACGCTGAATATAACAGGGGCAGACAGGACTATAGCTCAATCTGGAAGCGGCTGCTCCGGCGGCGTTTTGGGGACCTGTGCCCCGCTGTTGCTGTCAATGTAGTAGTTTTCCTCGTAGAGAAGCTCTGAAATGGGGACGATGCGGTAGCCCTGCTCGTTGGCGTATGCGATTATCTCGGGCAGGGCTTCGGCCGTATAGCGGCCGTTGTTGTGAAAGAGGATGATAGCCCCGGGGTGCAGTCTCTCCGTTACTCTCTTTACCATTGCTTCGGTGCCGAACTCTTTCCAGTCCAGTGAATCTATGCTCCACTGGATGGTGCGGTAACCGCACTCTTCGGCAACTTTGATCACCTTGTTGCTATACTCGCCGAAGGGCGGACGGAACAGGTCGGGCTGCCGCCCGGTCAGCTCAAAGATCATGCTGCCGACCCTCTCCAGCTCCGTTTTGATCTGCTCCTCGGAGAGGTTGTTCAGGTGCGGGTGGCTGTAGGTGTGATTGCCGATCTCGTGGCCTTCCTCGGCTATTTCCCTGACCATATCCGGGTGTTTCTCCACCCAGAAGCCGGTCAGGAAGAAGGTGGTCTTGATGTCATTTTCCCGCAGTATCTCCAGCAGGGTTGGAGTATAGGTTGCCCCCCAGCAGGCGTCGAAGCTGAAAGCGGCCTTTTTTTCTTCAGTGTCGACGTAGTAAATGGGGACCAGCCTTTCACCTGAAAATGTCAGCTGCACGGGAAAGGCCTTGTTTAACGCGTCCTGGAGTGCTCCATTTTGGGAAAAGAACATGTAAACCCCGGTTACCACCGATGCTGCCACTACAATGGCAGCGGTTATTTTTTTCCAGTACCTGTGCCGCCCCCAAAATCCTTTTTTCTTTTTCTTCATTAAAAACACCTCTGTTCGCGAGTTGTATGTAATTCTATGAAGTGATGGATATATTTATTCTGAGACACTTCAACAGAGGGATTACGTCTGTTCTAGAAACTGTACCTTGCTTCACTTTACGTGGGCCACTTTTTACTGAAGTGGGGCACTATTAAATTGGAAGATAAAAATATTGAAGGTGCAGCAAAACAAAAACGGCGGTTTTCCCCTGCACAAGGACGGGGCGGACAGTCCCAGTGAAGTGGATGTGACGGCCATGGGTTTGCAGGCCCTGGCCAACTACCGGGACCAAGAAGCGGTTGAAGAGGCAGTGGAAAGCGCCCTGGAATGGCTTTCTGAGCAACAGCTGGCCAGTGGCGGTTTTCAATCCCTGAAGGAGGAAAACCGCCAATCTGTCTCCCAGGTAATGATTGCTTTAACAGCTTTGAACATTGATCCCCTGGAGGAACGTTTTCTACAAAAAGATGGCTCACTGCTATCAAACCTTCTTTCATTTGCCACAGATGACGGCGGTTTTGCCCATACCCGGGGAGGGGAAACAAACCGTTCAGCGCCTCAACCAGGAGCTTTCCATTACAGTTATCATTAGCGAACACCTTTTGGAAGAGATAGGGCATATTCCATTTTGCCTGTGCCGGGGAGCAGGATTCGGCTTCGCGGTGTAGAAAGATATCTGCAGAACGCTAATCAATAAACATGGAAAGGAACTGAAGGTGAATGAAAAAAATTGAGCCGCGTCCCTGCCTGGAAAAGATCACTCCCTATATCCCCGGGAAGCCCATCGAGGAGGTGGAGCGGGAACTGGAGCTGGCTGGAGTAGTGAAGCTTGCTTCCAATGAAAACCCCCTTGGCCCTTCGCCGCTGGCCCTAAAAGCCATTAAGGAGCACCTGCCGAGGGTTAGTTTATACCCCGACGGCAACTGCTACTACCTCAGGGAGGCCCTGGCCGGGAAGCTGGGAGTGCAGATGGATAATATAGTTGTGGGCAACGGGGCCGACGAGCTTATCTCTATTGTGGGGAGGGCCTATCTAAACCCCGGCGATGAGATCATTATGGGGGAGCCCTCGTTCACAGAGTACGATTTTTGTGCGCGGTTGATGGATGCAGTGCCAATACGGGTTCCGCTGCGGGATTTCCGCTTTGACCTCCAGGCCATGGTCGGTGCGGTAAACGACAAAACGAGGATCGTTTTTGTCTGCAACCCGAACAATCCCACCGGGACAGCTGTCTCGCACGAGGAGCTGAAGTTGTTCTTGAAGGGCCTGCCCCCCGGGGTCCTCGTAGTGATAGATGAAGCCTACTACGAGTATGTTTCCAGCCCGGATTACCCGCGCAGCCTGGAGCTGCTGGCGGAGGGTTACAATGTCCTTGTCCTGCGTACTTTTTCCAAGATTTACGGGCTGGCCGGCCTGAGGGTAGGCTACGGCATAGCCCCGGAGGCGGTTGTGGCCGCGCTCAACAGGGTGCGCGAGCCCTTCAATGTTAACGCCCTGGCCCAGTGTGCCGCCCGCGCGGCGCTGCGCGATGATGAGCATGTCCGTGCCGGCCGCCGGTTAAACGAAGAGGGCAAGAGCTACCTGGAGGAGGAGTTCCGCAGGCTCGGGTTTTTCTTCCCGCCCACGGAAACAAATTTTTTCTTTGTTGAGGTGGGGGTTGACTCCCGCGCGCTTTTCCAGGCCCTGCTGCGCAGAGGTTTCATAGTGCGCTCCGGGGACATATTCGGTTGCCCGCAGTTTATCCGCGTTTCCATCGGGACGGGAGAGCAGAATCGCCGCTTTATAGCGGTGCTGGAGGAAACGTTGAAAGAACTGGCCGGAACAGGATAGAAAATAATGGAAGCCAGATGACTATTTCAAGAAAAGAAAGAGGTGTCAAATTGCTGATCCTCGAAAATATGAATCTTGTCCTGGAAGAAGAAAGAAAAAGAATACAGATACTGGATAACATTGATCTCCAGTTTGAATGGGGAAAAATGTATGCCCTGACAGGGCCCAACGGGAGCGGCAAGTCATCTGTAGCCCGCGTTATAATGGGCATTATGAAACCGACAAAAGGTAGAGTCATCCTTGATGGGGAAGATATAACTTCCCTTGGCATTACTGAAAGAGCAGAAAAAGGGATCGGCTACGCTTTTCAGCATCCCGCCCGCTTTAAAGGATTGCGAGTAGTTGACCTGTTAGAGATCGCCATGAAGCTCAGTGAGAAGGCGGAGTGCCAGTGCCTACGCCAAATCGGTCTCTGTCCAGATCAATACCTGGAACGAGAACTCGACAACAGCCTGTCAGGAGGAGAGATAAAACGCATCGAGATAGCTACCCTGCTGGCCCAGGACCCAAAGGTGCGCCTGTTTGACGAGCCTGAAGCAGGCATAGATTTGTGGAGTTTTGAGCAGCTGGTGGACATCTTGGGCAGCAGCCATACATCCGATTCTATTACCATTATCATTTCTCACCAGGAAAAAATTCTGGAGATGGTGGACGAAATAATCGTTATGGAAGGCGGGAAAATAACCATGAAAGGCTCCCGGGAAGACATTTGGCCCCAGATCCAGGAAAGCGCCAGGTGCATCTGCCGCCAGACCTGCAGCAAGGAAGGTGAAATCTATGCTGACTGCCCTAGATAAAAAAATATTACAGGAAATCGCTGACCTACACGGGGACCCTCCTGGAGCATTCAACATTCGCAAAAACAGTCAGGGCGTTGAGCGGCGCTCCATGCCCGGGGTAGAAGTGGCACCTAAAAAAGACAAACCAGGTATCGATATCATCGTAGAAAAAAACAAAGAGGGTACAGTGCACATCCCTGTTTTGCTTACCGATACAGGGCAGTCAGACCTGGTTTACAACAATATTGAAATAGGCGAGGGGGCAAACATATTGCTGGTTGCCGGATGCGGGATTCACAACCCCGGTTCTGGAACCGCCCAGCACGACGGTGTTCACGAAATATTCGTCCGTCGCGGAGCCCGGCTACGCTATACCGAAAAACATTACGGCGAAGGTGAAGGAACGGGCAAAAGGGTCCTGAATCCCCAAACGGTAATTGTTGTGGAAGAAGGTGCTTACGCCGAGCTGGAACTGGTCCAGATACGCGGGGTTGACGACACGGTTCGCACCACCGAAGCGACCATCAAAGGTGACGGGCATCTTTTGATCTACGAACGCCTCCTCACCGATACCCAGCAAACGGCGCGTTCTGATGTGGTAGTTACACTGGAAGGCGATGGGAGCGCTGCCCGAATTGTGTCCCGTTCAGTTGCCAAAGGCTCATCCAACCAGGTTTTTCGGCCCCGCCTAATAGCATACAGTAAAGGACGCGGTCATGTGGAATGCGACTCCATTATTATGGACAGCGCCACCATTCGTTCCATACCGGAAATATGGGCCGAAAACTCAGAAGCCGAACTGGTCCACGAAGCTGCCATCGGTAAGATAGCTGGGGAGCAAATGATAAAGCTGATGTGCCTGGGCCTGACCGAAGAAGAAGCTGAAGAGTCCATCATCAGTGGTTTTTTAAAATAGAGTCAAAGCAGCATGAGAATGAAGCATGAGAACCGTCCCCGTGCTTCTATTAGTGGAAGATTTTGTTTATCCTTTCACCGATGTTGTTGATGGCTTCTTCCACTTCCTGTGAAACGGCGGAGAAGAACAGGGGGACGATGCGCTCCTGGGCTTCGGCTAATTCGGCCATTTCTTCGGTAATTACATCGCCCGGGCGGACGAGGATATGGCCCTGGCTGTCCCTGACCGTATAGTTCGCCTTTTTGCCCACGGCGTATTTTTTCATTTTTTGGAGCGTGTCATGGGCCAGTTCTCTGCCCTCGTTTACCAGTTCTTTTTCAATGCGCGACCAGGTTCTTTTAAGGCTTTCGAAGGCCCCGCCGGCATGGTGCCTGATTTCTTCCACCCGTTCTGACTGTTCTGCTTCCGTTTCCGTATCTGTTTCCGCTTGTTCTGTCTCTTCTGTTTCCCCGGGGGCGTGCCCCTGTTTTTGCTTGAACTTTTCCCATGCTTCCAGGAGACGGCTGCTGCCCTGGTCCAGCTTTTCAGCGGCGTAATCGACGGTTTCCAGCAGCTCGCCTGCACCGGCGGCAAAAAGGACCTGGTAGAGCCTCTCCGCGGAGCGTGCCTGCTCGATTATTTCCGGGGTGACCGGCTGCCCCTTTTCTATAATGACATTGCCGCTGCTGTCCCTGACGGTAAAGGCGGCCTCATTGTTATAGACGAATTCGACGGCGTGCATTTCCAGGGTGTAGTCCGTCTCTGGATAATCTGCGGAGGTTTCTTCTCTGTCTATTTTGGTCAGGTAGGCTGCATATGCGGATTCCGCTATGATGTAGTCTTTACCCAGGCTGATGACCGCCTCTATGTCCAGGTATAAATCCTGGTCGCTCCTGTCCCTTACCCTGATGTCGTACAGGAGGATGTTTTCAATTTGCCCTGTTTTCGTGGAGAAGGTGAAGTCCTGTGCCCGGGCGATGTAGTTGCCCTCGTTGCTGATGATGTTGTTTCCCAGGAAAGAGTAATCCTTGATTGCTTTCAAGGGGGGGTAGTTCTCCACGGGGGCGAGGACATCCCCGTTTTCTACAGTGACGGCGTCTTTGCCGATGCTGTTTACCTGCTCAAAGGGGATGACCTGGACTCTACCCTTTAAAAAGCCTCTTTCACCCACAAGCAGGCCCTCGACCTTCTTTTTGACAGGGTCCACGATAAGGTCCTGCACCCTCCCCAGCATGGAGCCGTCCTGCAGGTTGACAACCGGGAATCCCTTGATAAACCTGGCCCTCATAGGGCAACACCCCTTTTCATTTATTTCTTAATTACATTATAACCGAAATTAGACAATACTTGTATATTAAGGAGAGAAATATCCCTCCAGGGGGTGCCTGCTGCCCCTGCTTGTGATAAAGTTGATTTTAGTGGTTCCAAAAGATATAATTGGTATGAGAATGACGGCAGAAAGTAGCCTTTGCCCCGATCTGTTATTGATTAGAGGTGTCTTACTTGCAGGTTGTCAGGAGCGCAGACGAAGAGCAGACCAGGGAAATAGGAAGAATACTGGGACGAATTGTGGGACCCGGTACGGTTATAGCGCTTAGCGGTGAGTTGGGGGCCGGGAAGACGGTCCTGGCGCAGGGCCTGGCAGAAGGCCTGGGAGTAAAGGGCCCCGTTTCCAGCCCCTCCTTTGTTATCATGAACGTTTACCGCGGGCGCTGCGATGTTTACCATTTTGACTTTTACCGACTCCAAAACGCGGAAGAGCTCGAGGAGCTGGGCCTGGAGGAATATTATTACAGCGAAGGGGTGACCATTATTGAATGGTCAAACAAGTTTGCAGAGACCCTTCCCCCGGAAAGGCTGCAGATAGAGCTGGTCAGGGATGATAGAGACCCCGAAAATGCACGCTTTCTTTACTTTAAAGCCGGCAGCGCGGTTGGCGCGCTTTTTGAGAAGATAGTGGAGGAGTTGAAAAAGCGTTGCTTATGCTAGCCCTTGATACCACCACGCTGACCTGCAGCGTGGCGCTCGGCGACGGTGAAAAGCTCTGGGCCGAGTATCTTCTTAATATCAAGAAGACGCATTCCCAGCGCCTGATGCCCCTTATCGTTTCTCTTTTACAGGACAGCGGTGTAAGAAAGGAGCAGCTGAAGGGGCTTTCGGTTACCGTAGGTCCAGGGTCCTTTACCGGGATACGTATCGGCCTGGCCACGGCCCAGGGTCTTTCCCAGGGACTGGGCATCCCCGTGGTCGGGGTTATGACGCTCGATGCGCTGGCTCAGGCGGCCGCTTTTTTTGATGGGCTGATCTGTCCCATTCTCGATGCCCGCAAAGGCCAGGTATATACAGCACTCTACCGCGGCGGGCCTGACGGTCCGGTAATGCTTAAACAGGCGGCGGCCGAATCCCTGGAAGAATTTTCGGCCAGGCTTGCTGAGCGTTCCGAAAATGTTATTTTCCTGGGCGATGCCATCGGTAATTTCCGCAATAACCTGAAGTCGGCACTCGGAGAACGCTACAGGGAGGCGCCCCCGTCTTTATCTCTTAACCGGGCCTCCCTGGTGCTGCTGCAGGGGCAGAAGATATGGCTGGAACAGGGCCCTCCCCCGCCGTATTCATTGAAGCCATTTTATATCCGCCTGTCGGAGGCGGAGAGGCGGCTCCTTGAGAGACGGGGAGGAGGGGAATCGTAGTTGCCGGTAAGCATTATGCCTATGTCCCTAAAAGACCTGGGCAGGGTAATGGCTATCGAAAACGATTCTTTTTCCATGCCATGGTCAGAAAGTACTTTTCGTTCTGAAATCATCGATAACAGATTTGCATACTATATAGTGGCCCGACCTGTAGAGGGGCAGGAAATTGTCGGCTACGCGGGGGCGTGGATGCTTTATGGAGAGACCCATATTACCACACTGGCCGTTTACCGCTTGTATCGCCGCAGGGGCATCGGCAGCCTGCTGCTTCTGCACCTGCTTCAAAAGGCCCTCTTGAAGGGGCACAAGCGCGTTTACCTGGAAGTGAGAGACTCAAACCTTGAGGCCCGCAGCCTTTACCAGAAGTTCGGTTTTGAGCAAAGGGGCAGGCACGAAAAATATTACTTTGATGAAGATGCCTGTATAATGGTTCGCAATCTCTGATGTTTTGCAGGTAAAAAAAGATTGGGGGCGGTGTATAGATGATGCCCGGCAAATCGTTGATCCTGGGGCTGGAAACAAGCTGTGACGACACCGCTGCCGCCGTGGTGCTCAACGGGCGCAGCGTCCTGAGCAATGTCGTTTCTTCACAGGACAGTTTTCACCGCCGTTTTGGCGGGGTGGTACCGGAGATAGCATCACGCCGGCACCTGGAGATCATCGGACCGGTGATAGATGAGGCCCTGGGCAAGGCCGGCGTTAACTTTGCCGACCTCGACGGTATAGCGGCCTCGCACGGTCCCGGCCTGGTTGGCTCTCTGTTGGTGGGGGTTTCAACAGCGAAGGCTCTTGCTTTTTCCCTGGACCTGCCCCTTGCCGCTGTCAACCACCTGGAGGGACACATTTATGCCAATTTCCTGACCGGGGCGACCATATCTTTCCCCGTTCTCTGCCTGGTAGTCTCCGGAGGACATACTTCGCTGCTCTACATGGAAGGGCACGGTAGTATTGAGCTGCTGGGGATAACCAGGGATGATGCTGCCGGCGAGGTATTCGACAAGGTGGCCAGGACGCTGCAGCTCGGCTTTCCCGGCGGTCCCCTTATTGATCGGCTGGCGCAGCAGGGAGAGGCGGGGAGCTTTTATTTTCCCCGTGCCCTGATGAGCGAGGAAGGGGGACTCGATTTCAGCTTCAGCGGTGTGAAAACGGCTGTCCTTAACTGTGTCCTTAGGGAAAAAGAAGCGGGAAAGCCAATTAAAAACGCCGATATCGCCGCCGCTTTTCAGGATGCCGTAGTGGATGTGCTTGTGGAAAAGTCCTTCCTTGCCGCCAGGAAGAGAAAGACGAGGCACTTTCTTCTCGCCGGCGGCGTAGCCGCAAATACGGAGCTGCGCAGAAGGCTGCGCCGAAAGATGCAGGAGGAAGGGGTAGAAGTTATCTGCCCCCCTGTGGAGCTGTGTACCGACAATGCTGCCATGATTGCCTCGGCAGGGTACTTCTACCTGCGCCAGGGGCGCACGGCTTCATGGGACTTGAACGCAGTCCCGGACCTGCGTTTTTGAAGGGGCATAATTCTATTTCCGTTCGGCCGATCCCCACGGTACTGCTTTTTCTGCCTTTTTTCGAGCCCTTTTGATAGGTTGCGGCCGCAGTAGTTTTATGTAACCATTTGTAGAAATTGTGGATATCTTTTAAGCCTGTGGGCTGATTAAAGGCTTTTGGCTGTGGATAAACCTGTGGATACTGTGGATTACCGGCTGTGGATAAAAGAAAAAAATATTATTATATGCATTTTTGGCTCATTATAGAACCGGCAGTTAAACATCGATATAACCGGGCTGCACACCTGCCGGGGGCCGTTTCCCTGTAAAGGAGGAGACATTTTTAAGGTTAACTTAAAGTAGGGGCTATTACAAACCATGATGGAAAGAAGGGTTTTTATTGCTTAAAGAGTTCAGCAAGGTCCATTTTATCGGCATCGGTGGTTACGGTATGAGTGCCCTGGCCTTGATACTGCTCCAGTCAGGGCACGAGGTGCAGGGATCCGATATCAACAGCTCCAAGATCACAGACCTGCTCCAAAAGTCGGGGGCCACGGTTTTCACCGGTCACCGTGCCGAACAGGTCGGTGACGCCCGCCTGGTGGTCTATTCCACAGCTATACCGGACGACAACCCCGAGCTCGCTGCCGCCCGCGAAAAGGAAATTCCCCTCTGGCACCGTTCGGAGATGCTGGCGGCCATCTTAAACGGGGGATACGGCATTGCCGTTGCCGGGACTCACGGAAAAACCACCACCACGGCGATGGTCTCTCTGCTGCTGACGACGGCGGGGCTGGACCCGACGGCGATAATAGGGGGGGAGGTTTCCTTTTTCGGGGGGAATGCCAGGCTGGGAAAGAGCCGCTACATAGTGGCGGAAGCGTGTGAAAGCGACCATTCTTTCCTGCGCTACCTGCCTTCGCTGGCAGTGGTAACCAATATCGAGGCTGACCACCTGGAGTATTACGGGGGTAATTTCGGCCGCCTTGTGGATACATACCGCGGTTTTATCGATAATGTCAGGGAGGGGGGGACGGTTGTCATCTGCGGCGACGACCCCATCCTGAGAGATTTTCGGGAGCGCCTTCGACCCCCGGTGCTATCATACGGAATTGACTACGAAGATGTAGACCTGCGGGGCTCGGATATACGGCTGAAAGAGCTGGGCTCTCTTTTCCGCGTTTTTTACAGGGGCGAGCTGCTCGGGGAAGCAGAACTGAGGGTGCCGGGCCGGCATAACGTCCTTAATGCCCTCGGAAGCGCTGCTGTGGGCCTGTCCCTGGGCATTGATTTTGCTACAATAAGGGAGGCGCTATCCCTTTTCGACGGTGCCAGGAGGCGTTTTGATATTATCGGCGAAAAAAGGGGAATTATGGTGGTCGATGATTATGCCCATCACCCTACGGAAATAAAGGCCACCCTGAAGGCTGCACGCGGCAGCGGCCGCCGGCTTATCTGCGTGTTTCAGCCGCACCGCTACACCAGGACCAGTTTTTTGTGGGAGCAGTTCCTGGAGGCTTTTGAAGAGGCCGATATAGTGCTGCTGGACGAAATATACAGTGCCGGGGAAAAGCCCATAGCGGAGGTCAGTTCACAGAAAATGGCCCGCCAGCTGGAGGAAAGGGACCGTCTTGGCGTTCATGTCATCGGTGATAAAGAGGAGATGGTCCGCTTTTTAAAGGAAGAGACCCGCGGGGGCGACCTGGTAATAACGATGGGGGCCGGGGACATCTGGAAGGTGGCCAGGCGGTTTTATGAAGTAATATAAGGGCATTGAGCCGGAGGGGTTGGGCAGCGTTTTTCAGCTTTTGAGGGGAAGATCCTGGAGGTAATTTTCCAGGCGGTCCAGCCCTTCCTTGATGTTGTCCAGGGAATTGGCGTAGGAGATACGCAGGTAGCCTTCGCAGTTTTGGCCGAAGTCTATCCCTGGGGTAACGGCTACCCCGGCATTTTCGAGGATATCAAAGGCAAAGGCATAAGAGTTATCGGTATAATTTTTTACGTTCGCCAGGGCATAAAATGCCCCCGTGGGGTCAAAGCGGGTGGAGATGCCCATTTTTTTTAGTCTTTCCAGCAGGTAAAGCCGCCGCCGGTCGTATATTTTAACCATTTCGGCGATGTGCTCCCCGCAGTCCCTCAGGGCTGCCACACCGGCGGCCTGGGCAAAAGAGGAAGCGCAGATAAAAAGGTTCTGCTGCAGTACCTGCATGGGGCGTATGAATTGGAGAGGCGCTATCACGTAGCCCAGCCTCCACCCGGTCATGGCGAACAGCTTCGAAAAGCCGTTGATCACAAAAGCCCTGTCGGTAAACTCCAGGATGGTGTGCTCGTGCCCCTCGTAAACAAGCCCGTGGTAGACCTCGTCTGAGACAATGAGCCGGTCCAGCCCGGCCAGTGCTCTCAGCTCGCCGGCACCATAGACGGCCCCGGTGGGGTTGCCGGGGGAATTCAGCATCACGGCCCTGGTTGCCGGGGTTATGTTTTTGGCAACCTCGACAGCATTGTATTTAAAGCCGTCATCTTCGTTGATAGGCACAGGGACAGGATTCCCTTCCAGGTAGCGGATAAAGTTGGGGTAGCAGGCGTAATGAGGGTCCGGCAAAATGACCTCCGAGCCTTTGTCCAGCAGGGTAGAGAAAACCAGCAGCATCCCCGCAGAGGTACCCATGGTAACAATTACCTGGCCGGGAGAAATATGGACATTGTATTTATCCCTGTAATAGGCTGTAATTTCTTCGCGCAGCTCGTTTTTGCCGAGGCTGTGCGTGTAATGGGTATCCCCGTCTGCGAGGGCCCGAACGGCCGCTTCCTTGACAGGCTCCGGGGTGTCAAAGTCCGGCTCCCCGATTTCCAGGTGCACGATCTCTTTCCCTTCGGCCTCCATCTCCTTGGCCCTCTCCAGCACATCCATGACGATAAACGGTGTTATTCCCTCTGT
>PWRZ01000167.1 GCA_003563385.1 Syntrophomonadaceae bacterium | reverse complement strand
GTGCTCGAAATTACTCGAAATTATCACGATCTTTTAATAAAACAGCAAAGCCTTTAGGTAATTACCTCCAGGCTTTAGCTTTCCCGGGATTCAATAATTTTCATTGTGTCCCGAAATTATTGTTGAAAATTTTCTTTGTGTCCCGAAATTATTAACCTGTTTTTTTCCACCTGTTTTTGAGCTTGTTTTTGCCTGCTTTGACGGACTTTGCTCCATAGGCAGTTATCTTGTTGCTGCCGCGCAGTCCTTCCATGGTATTCTTGGTGCCGGAGTATAAGCCGACCGACGTGAGACCCATGGCCAGGCCAAATAAAACGGCCTTGTGCGGCTCTCCGGGAGCCAAGTAGTAAAACCCGGCCAGGATACCGAGCACCAGCGCTGCTACAGGCGAGTATTTTTTGGGTAAGCCGGATCTTTTTATTAATTCCACCATGCCCATTATTATCGGCACCAGGGCAATCCCGTATACAGTAAACTCTTCCATCCCCGTCAGCCCCCCGGTAAAATATGATTATGTCTAAAATATATGCGGTAGGCGTGAGCAAAAGAACATTTGTTTTAAAATTGGCACTCCAATTTACCCGTATTCTACATTCAGGTCTTTCGGTCCACCTTTGAGTCAATCTCCATGATATAAGCGAGCAGGACCGCCACAGCCTCGTACAGTTCAGGAGGAATTTCCTGCCCCGGGTTCAGCTTGCCGAGCGCCTGGGCCAGGGATGGATTCTGCTCTACGGGTATGTCGTGCTCCCTGGCAATAGCAATGATCTTCTCGGCTAACTTTCCCTGGCCGGTAGCCGTTACAACCGGGGCCTTGTCCTTTTCTTTTCGGTAGCGCAGCGAAACAGCCGTCTTAAAGCGGCTCTTTTTATCCATCTTATCCACTATGCCATCCCCTCGCCTATCATACCCTCCTGTCCAGGAGGGCACTCATCCTGCTGAAACTCTTTTTCAGTCTATCACTTTCCGCCGCCGGTATTACTTCCCAACCGAGCATCTGTAAATAAACCCCTGTCTCACTGACCACACTGGAAAGGATCTCCTGCAGCTCCCGGAGATTTTTTTGTATAAGTTTTCCGGAGTCTTCAGACTCAAGCAGTAACTTTCCCAGGTAACATGCATCTTCTTTTTGCAGGCGTATGATAATGAGTCCGAGGTTGGGAGTTTCCAGGATAAAGTCAAAAAGTAAACCGCCCCTGCCATATGCGGGTCTCTTTTTCCCCTCTTTTTTTTCTTTTTCTTTTTGCCCCTTTTCCTGTTCCGGGTCGAGGTAATACCTGAACATGAGCGGCACGGGAATTTCCCTGGAAGTTGGTATAAGCAGGTGCTGGTTTGCGGCACCCCTATCCCCTTCAACATGGATGGGCTCGAAAGAACGTGCCAGGACCCTGTAGTGATGTTCCCTGTTTATGAATTCCCTGTACTGGAGGAGCAGATACTCTCCCCGTTTTACGGGGATGTTCACTTTTACCGTTATCTCCTGCCCTTCCCAGCGTAACAGGACGTGCTCTTTTTTGATATCCCTGACCAGCGCTACAAACCGGGACGGCAGCTGGGGCGCCGGCTGACTTCCCCCACCGCTTGTTTTACCTTGCTGGGGAAGCATTTCCCTGATAAACGATGAAAGCCCTTCCCATCTTATGCGCATCTCCATACCCCTTCAGCAATGAAAGCTTCTTACATGCTCAGCCTCGTAGACCTGGCCTCCGGCAAAAGAAAAACCATAATTGTGTATATTTCCAACCTGCCCAACAGCATTATCAGGGAAAGGAATATTTTGGCGGTAGCGGGCAGGTCGGCATAAGTATGGAGAGGTCCCAATACCCCCAGGGCCGGGCCGACGTTGCCCAGGCAGGAAGCGGAAACAGAAAGTGCGGACACATAATCCATGCCCATGGCCCCCATTACTATTGAAGATATAAGAAAAATAAAAGCATAAAGCAGGCTGAAGCCGAGGATATTCTGAACCATTCCTTCGGGGATAATTTTACCACCGACCCGCAGAGGTATGACTGCCGAAGGATGAAGCAGCTTATTTAGCTCCCTGATGGCATACTTTATCAGAATGAGAATGCGTATCTGTTTCATTGCTCCCCCGGTTGACCCGCCGGAGCCGCCCAAAAACATGAGGAAAAAAATCAGTATCCGGGCCATGGGGGGCCAGATATCGTAATCGGAGGTAACATAACCGGTTGTCGTTACAATAGAAACTACCTGGAAAGCAGCATTCCTGGCAGCATCAGTGAACACTCCATAGTGTGGCAAAACAGCAATGGTGGCCGCTATCATCGATATTACCACTACCAGCAGGTAAAACCGAAACTCCGCATCTTTCAGTATCGTCCTCCACTTCCCCAGCCAGAGGTTATAGTATAGCGTAAAGTTACCCCCGGCCAGGAGCATAAAGACTATAATAACCGCTTCGGCCCTTACGTTATTTAAAGCGGCTATACTTTCATTATAGGTGGAAAAGCCTCCTGTGGGCATGGTCGTAAATGTATGCGTAAGAGAATCAAAAACGCTTAAACCGCTTAATAAAAGAAAAATGAATTCTGCAGCGGATATAGCAAGATATACCATCCACAGGCGTTTCGCCGTTTCAGCGATGCGCGGGACAATCCTTTCCGGGCCGGGCCCGGGAACTTCTGCTTTTAAAAGATAAATGTTTCTTACTCCCAGACGCGGCAACATCGCTACAAATAAAACGATAATACCCATACCGCCCAGCCACTGGGTAAGGCTCCTCCAGAACAGCACCGCCCTGGGAATTACTTCAATATCCTCAATAACAGTTGCACCGGTGGTTGTAAAACCGGACATGCTCTCAAAGAAAGCATTTGTAAAACTGCCAAAGGTCCCCGAAAACAGGTACGGCAGTGAACCCAGCATTGCTGATACAATCCAGGCCAGCGCCACAAAGGCAAAGCTTTCCTTGATAAATATATTATCGGGGGGCTTTCTTCTCCATTTAAGCAGCAGCCCGGCCGAAATTGAAATGGCCGCGGACCAGATGAAGGCAAAGGCTACCGCTTTATCTGCAGGGTTGACCCAAAAAAGGGGCAGCAGCATTACTATACCCAAATATAAAAAAAGTGTCCCCAACAGGTAAGCCAGAACTTTAAAGCGCATCATAAACCCCTTTTAGGAATGATACCGGGATACTTCTATGCCAGGACTATTCCCGGACTATTTATGTTGATTATCGATGAGGCCCTTTTTATCCCTTATATCTGTTTTATTACCGGCAAACAGCCGGTCAACCTGGTAATTCAACCGTGGGTTTGTAAATATGATTACCCTGTCTCCCGGGTAAAGAATATCTTTCCCGCGCGGCACTATTATCTCCTCTCCCCTTAAAACAGCCCCGATCAGTATACCCTTTGGTATCCCGGCATGCTGTAGCATTTTCTTGGCTATCCTGGCTTCCTCGGGAACGTTTAGCTCCATTATTTCCATCTTGCCGTCCTCGAGGAGGGACATGGAGATAACTTCCCCCTTACGGATCAGCCTCAATATCTGGGAAGCGGTAAGCAGCATAGGGCTGACAACATGTTCAATGCCAACCCTTTGAAATAGAGAGTAATAATCCTGGTTTAACACCTCGCAGATTGTTTTCTTTACTCCGAATTCCTTTGCCAGGAACGAAGCCAATATATTGGTGCGGTCATCTCCGGTAACAGCGACCAGAACATCGGAATTTTGAATTTCTTCCCGTTCAAGGAAATTTAAATTAGTGGCGTCGCCCTGCAAAACCAGTGTTCTTTTCAGCTTTGCTGCAATATCCCGGCAGCAGTCGCCTTCTTTTTCCACTATTTTGACGTTAATGTTACTCTTTTTATTCGATTCCAGCATCTCAGCCAGCTGAAAACCTATTCTGCCGCCTC
>PWRZ01000061.1 GCA_003563385.1 Syntrophomonadaceae bacterium | reverse complement strand
AGCTTTCGCGGCATTACGGCAATTGTTTTTAACAGCTCTATTGCCGTAAGTGCTTTGCCTGCACCGAGCACCACGCAGTCAAGGGGATCGTCTGCCAGGAAGACAGGCATGCCGGTCTCTTCTGCAACCATCTTGTCAAGGCCTTTCAAAAGCGCCCCTCCGCCGGTCATTACTATGCCTTTTTCCATGATGTCCGCCGCCAGCTCGGGAGGAGTCCTCTCCAGGGTAGTCTTGATCGTCTCCACTATAGCCGTAACAGGCTCCGCCAGTGCCGCTTCTATCTCCCAGGAACTGATGGTCAGTATCTTGGGCAGCCCGCTGACAAGGTCGCGCCCCCTGATCTGCATATGCTCCTCCTTTTCTGTGCGGCATGCAGAACCTATCTCAATTTTTATAGCCTCAGAAGTGCGCTCCCCGATCATCAGGTTATATGTTTTCTTTATGTAATTAATGATAGCCTCATCCATCTCGTCACCACCGACACGGATAGACTTGCTGCTGACGATACCGCCCAGCGAGATAACAGCAACTTCAGAAGTGCCGCCGCCCACATCTACAATCATGCTGCCGGTCGGTTCCTCAACCGGCAGTCCCGCCCCTATTGCCGCAGCCATAGGCTCTTCTATAAGAAATGCCTCTTTGGCGCCGGCCTGCTTGGTAGCATCAAGTACGGCCCTCTTTTCCACTTCCGTAACTCCCGAAGGCACGCAGACGACGACCTGGGGCAGGAAAACAGTCCTGCGGCGGTACGACTTGGCAATGAAATGGCGCAGCATCGTTTGGGTAACGTCAAAATCAGCTATAACACCGTCTTTCATGGGCCTTATAGCGACAATATTCCCGGGGGTACGACCGATCATCCTCTTTGCCTCTTCCCCTACGGCCAGGATTGTCCCTGTATCCCGTTTGATAGCGACCACAGAGGGCTCGCGCAGGACAATTCCTTTTCCGCGAACATAGACCAGCGTGTTGGCCGTTCCCAGATCAATACCGATATCCCTGGAAAAATACTTCGAAAAAAATGCCATACATGGCTTGCTCCTTTCTGTTCAACATTTCCAACAAACTGCATTTGTTACAGCAGTACTTTTGTTTCACCGGGTCAGCTGCTATTTCCCTTCACCATCAATTCTATTGTATAACAATCAATCCATGAAGCCCATTTCTTTTAAACTGACATATTTCCCTTCCCCGATAATAATATGGTCCAGAACTTTTATACCGATGATGTTGCCGGCATCGACAAGCCTCCTGGTCACATCCAGGTCTTCACGGCTGGGATTGGGGTCGCCGCTGGGATGGTTATGAACAAGTATAATAGAAGCGGCGCTTTTCTTAACCGGCATGTTGAATATCTCCCGGGGATGGACTATCGAAGAATTGAGGCTGCCTACGGAAATATTCTCAACGGAAAGAATCTGGTTTTTGGTGTTCATAAGCACGATTTTAAAATATTCTTTCCTGTAATAGCGCATTTCTTCCATTAAAAAGGCGGAAACGTCCTGGGGGGAGCTCAGCGAAATGCCCTCGGGGCGCAGTGTGGAAGCCATTCTCCGGCCCAGCTCCAGGGCCGCCTTTACCTGCACGGCCTTGGCAATGCCAATACCCTTCATTTCCTGCAGTTCCTCGAGCGTATAATCAGGTAAAAAGCGCAGCCCACCGGCCTGGTATATAATTCTCTCGGACAGCCGCACTGCTGTCTCATTGCGGGAGCCTGTCCGCAGGATGACAGCCAGCAACTCGGCGTTGGAAAGCTTTTCCGCCCCCAGCTCTTTTAATCTTTCGCGCGGGCGCTCCTCCAAAGGAAGGTCTTTTATGGTCATTTTTTTCTCCGCGTTAATCTCCCCCTTCCGGCCAAATGGAAACACCCTCACTTTTCAACATGCTTACAAGCCTCGCCAGCGGGAGGCCGACCACGTTAAAAAAACAACCCTCAATTCTTTCTACAAAAACGGCCCCCTTACCTTGCACGGCATAGGCACCGGCTTTATCCATGGGCTCGCCTGTGGCAATGTAAGCGGAGAGCTCATCCTCTTCAATGCGCCGCATCCAGACAAGTGTTTCCTCCCTGACCGCCACTTCCCTTGAGCCCCTTACAAGGGCAACCGCGGTTATGACGCGGTGAACATTCCCGCTAAGGGCCTCCAGCATCAGGCGGGCTTCATGTTCACTCTCAGGCTTGCCGAATATCCTGTCTGCGCATACCACCACGGTGTCTGCACCGATAATGAGGGCATCACGGTAACGGGTGTGCACCGCCCTGGCCTTGGCCAGGGCAATACTCTCCACGGCCTGCTCGTCGGTCACCTCCGGTTCGCGGTAAGTGCTTTCTACAACCTGGAAAGGTATGCCCACCTGTTTTAACAGCTCCGACCGGCGGGGCGAAAGAGAAGCAAGGATTAACCGCTCCAAAATGATTCCCCCGTTGCTAAGATGATTGTTTAGACGGTCGTTCAACCTGCAGCTGCAGCCTTACGGCATATTTCTGCAGGAACCAGGTTACCAGCCCCGTAAAGATTCCCGTGGGCACAGCCAGGAGAAGAAGGAAAGGCAGGTATCCCCTGAAGAGAATAAAATTCTGCACCAGCGCAGAGGCCAGCGCCAGCTGGACCGTGTTAAAAGTAACGGCCCCGGCAACGCTTACAGAAATGAGCGAGACTATCTTTTTCCTGTAAAGATGCATAAACAGGGCCATTACCAGGCAGCTCGAAACGGCACCCCCGAAACTGAGGTAGAAACCAAAACCCATAAAATTTCCAATCAGCATGCTGCCGATCACGCTGCGCAGCGAAGCTACCACAAGGCCGCTGCGGTAGCCGTAAAAAACTATGGTGAAAAGTGTTATGATATTGGCCAGGCCCAGCTTCGCCCCCGGTACCGGTACAGGCACCGGTATAGCGGCTTCAATTGTATGCACCGCGACAGCGAAAGCAATAAGAAGCGATAAATAAACCATTTTAAAGGTATTGTTCCGTTTCAATTAAAGACCACCCTTACAGTCCCGCAGTTCTATAAATAGCCCCTTCTTTATCAATTAAAACCCCTTCAATACCATCAAGCTCTTCCAGCAGCTCCAGGCCCTTTTCCAGGCCGATGACAAATATTCCCGTGGACAGTGCATCTGCTGTTAAGGTATCGGCAGCTACAATTGTGACGCTGGAAAGTACCTCTGCCGGATAGCCGGTCGCCGGGTCAAGAATATGGTGATACACCCGGCCGTCTTCCTCAAAAAATCGTTCGTAGTCACCGGAAGTGGCCACGCTGCCCTCTTCCATCTCGATTACATCGGCAAAGTCACGGCTTACATCCACGGGGTTTTTGACTGCAACCCGCCACTTTTCCTCATCAGGCTTTCGACCGCTCATACTGATATCGCCGCCGGCATTTATAAATGCGGCCTGGACATCATACCGCTGGATCACTTCCTGCCCTTTATCCACTATATAGCCCTTGGCAATACCGCCCAGGTCTATCTTCATCCCCTGGCGGGGCAAAAATACTGTCCCTTTTTCCTCGTCTATTTCCACCGCACTGAAATCAACAAGCTCCAAAGTCCTGTTGATATCTTCACTGCCGGGCACAGCCGGGTTTTCCGTACCAAAGCCCCACAGCTCCAGGAGTGGGCCAACGGTAGGGTCAAAAACACCGCCGGTCTTTTCATACATGTCCAGCGCCTTTTGCAGCACATAAAGCGTCTCCGGCTCCACTTCGACAGGCATTTTACCGGCAGACTGGTTAATGCGGCTGACATCACTTTCCGGCAAATGCCGGCTGAATATGTTTTCAAGCCTCTCCATTTCGGCAAATACTTCCAGGGCTATATCATTAAAGAACCTGTTGTCGACACCGTAAATGGTAATATCAACCCGGGTGTCCATCACAAAATAGGTCCTTGTCTT
>PWRZ01000081.1 GCA_003563385.1 Syntrophomonadaceae bacterium | reverse complement strand
TTTTTATCATATTTATTTTAGTATCCGCAGGCCGGCTTCTTCCGCCAGCTTCCTTGCCTCCCTGTACTCCCTGGCCGTCACTGGTCGGTCCAGAGGCGGGAAGCCGCGGGCTTTATATGAGGGAAAGTACTGGCGCATGATGTTCACGGCGCAACGAGGAGATATTTCCTTTGCCAGGAAATTTACGAATTCTTTTGACCCGGCCAGGTTTTCGGGCAGCACCAGGTGGCGTACAAGCAGGCCGCGGTAGGCAATCCCGTCATGGTCCGTTTTAAGGTCTCCTACCTGACGGTGCATTTCTTTAAGTGCCTCCCTGGCCCGTTCGGGGTAGTCAGGGGGGCCGGAGTAGGCCCGTGCGATTTCCCTATCCCAGTACTTGAAATCGGGCATGTATATATCAAATATGTCCTCCAGCATCTGCAGGGTCTCCAATGATTCGTAACCACCGCAGTTATAAACGAGGGGCAGCTTAAGCCCCTGCTCTACGGCAGGAGGCAGCGCTTGCAGTATATGAGTTACGTACGGTGTCGGCGTAACAAAGTTGATGTTGTGGCAGCCAATTTCCTGAAGCTCCAGCATAAAGCGCACCAGGAAATCGGTGGACACCTTTCTACCCTGCCCATCCTGGCTGATCTCCCAGTTTTGGCAGAAGATGCAGTCGAGATTGCAGTGTGTAAAAAATATGGTGCCGGAACCGCGGTAACCAACCAGCTGCGGCTCCTCTCCGAAGTGAGGGCTGTAGCTGGAGACCACCGCAGTTGCCGGGGCACGGCAGTGACCCAACTCTCCCCCCACCCGGTCTGCCTGGCAGTTCCATGGACACAGCCTGCAGGATGAGAGGTGCTCTGCAGATGCGGTAGCCCTTTTTTCCAATTCCTTCAAGGAAAGCATCAGGTAAGAAGGGGAATATTCCATAGTGTTAAGCTCTGTACCACTTTGTAAGAGCTGCTACCTCCTTTGGCAGTTTTTTTAATTATAAAAAAAAATTACCCGGGAAACAAGGAACAATTAAAAAACTTAAAATGAAGCAAGGGGACGTACGCTTTGCTATTTCTATTCTATTGCATGTGAAGCAAAGGGAAAAAGCAGGATGACCGAAGCATGAGGATGTAGCTTTGCATCGTTTTGGGTAAGTACAGAAAATTATTAAGCGCGAAAGCAGGATAAATTCTTGTCATACCCGTATCTGAAAAGGCACGGGCCACACTGACGGCCGGACAGGAGAACCGTCCCCGTGTCCGGCCTCCGTGTCCGGCCTCCGTGTCCGGCACATCCCGGACACGGGGACGGTTCTCCTGTCCGGGATGTATTTGGCAGCAATATTTTTTCCCGGCAGGGGAAAAATAACTAGGCCACCTCTTGAAAGGAGTTGAGAGGTCATGCCTAGAAGAAGGCGTGCCGGCATCATGTCTGAAAAGCTCAAGTATGAGCTTGCCGATGAACTCGGTGTCGGCGACATTGTCCGCAGGGAAGGGTTTGGCGAAGTAAGTTCCCGAAACTGTGGCAATTTAGTTAAAAGGGCCATCGAAAGGGCTGAAAGGACCGTCTCTCCGAAAAAATAAGGTGGCAGAGGGCTGCCCGCGGCAGCCCTTTTTTTACGGCTGCAATTAATCAGTAATCAGCAACCTGCTGCCCTCCGGACAGGAGAACCGTCCCCGTGTCCGGGGTAGGGTGCCCGGACAGGAGAACCGTCCCCTTGTCTGGTCCCCTTGTCCGGTAAGTTAAAACTTTCTCAAAAAGGAGTTTTTCGGTATTGTGTGGAATACTAACTAGGATTTTTACGGACAGGCTTATTTTTTGAGAGGGGATATAGATGGATGAATTAAAAAGCGTTAAGGACGTCCGTGAACTGTCGATTGACGAAAAGAGGCTATTTCACAGCGCTACACACGAAGAAATAGCAAGAGGCTGCACTTCGGATCTTTATTTTGTCCGCACCAGGGAGCTGCTTGCTCACGCCGGCAGGGGAAAGACAGAGGTAATGGCCGAAATATTTTGCAACAGGGACGGTGTAATGGGCGGTGTTGAGGAAGTCTTTAACCTTTTCAAGGACAAGGATCTGTCCCTCTGGTCTATTCCGGAGGGAAAATCGATAGAATCAAAAGAGGTGGTCATGCGTATAAGGGGCTCTTACGAGCTTTTTGGGATGTACGAAACGGTAATACTGGGTTTCCTGGCCAGTTCCAGTGGCTGGGCCGCCGCTGCCAGGGCCAGCAAGGAAGCGGCCGGTAACAGGCCGGTTTACTGTTTTGGCGCCCGTCATGTGCACCCTGCCGTGGCCCCGGTGATGGAGAGGGCCTCCGTCATCGGAGGTGCCGAAAACTGCAGCTGTATCCTGGGGGCCAAGCTCCTGGGGAAAGAGCCCGTGGGCACGGTGCCGCACGCGGCGGTGTTGATTATGGGCGATACGGTTGAAACGGCGCTTCTTTACGACCGCACTGTATCTGCCGATTCTCCGCGCATAATCCTGGTCGATACTTTTAAGGACGAGGCTGAGGAGTCACTTCGTGTGGCCGAGGCCTTAAAGGAGCGGCTGGACGGGGTCAGGCTGGACACCCCCGGTGAACGAGGGGGCGTGACAGCGGGGCTGGTGCGGGAAGTGCGCGTACGCCTGGACCAGGCCGGCTTTTCCCACGTGAGCATTTTCGTGTCGGGCGGTTTGAATCCGGAGCGCATCGCCTCCCTCGCTGAAGCCGGTGCCGACGCTTTTGGAGTGGGCAGCTTTATTTCCGGGGCCCGGCCCGTAGATATGACCATGGACCTCAAAGAGGTGGATGGGCGCCTGCTGTCAAAGAGAGGGCGTCTCCCCGGGGCTACCGATACACCTCGCCTGGTCCGCTTTTTATGATAACGAGAAAGGATTCGAAAATAGCAACTAAAGGGTATATACATGGAGTTAAAGTCACATGCCAAGATAAACCTGGTCCTTGAGGTTCTTTTTCGCCGTCCCGATGGCTTTCATCAGGTTAGAACTATTTTGCAGGAGCTCGAGCTGCATGATATAGTTTACCTGAAGGAATTCCGCGACGGCAGCCTCAATTTTTTTTGTGACCACCCGGGGCTGCCCCGCAGCGATGAAAACCTCGCTTTTCGCGCAGCAAAACTGCTGAGAGACGAATATGCCCCCGGCAGGGGTGCCCGCATAGAGCTGATCAAGAAGATCCCCCTGGCATCGGGGTTGGGCGGGGGCAGCAGCAATGCCGCTACCGTGCTGAAAGGTTTAAATAAGCTGTGGGGGCTTTCCCTGGGCCGCGATAAGCTTAAGGAGCTCGGTTCCAGGTTGGGTTCCGACGTCCCCTTCTTTATCTGTGGTGGCACCGCCCTGGGCGAGGGAAGGGGTGAAATTATCAGGTCCCTGCCCCCTTTCCCCCGGGCCGCTGTCCTGCTGGCTGCTCCCGAGGGCCTGGAGCTTTCGGCGGCAGAAGTTTACAATTCCCTGAAGCTGGATAAAATATCGGCCAGGGAGGCAGCAGGGGCGGGGAAGCTTGATGCGCTGCTTTCATTATTGAACAGGGCGGGAAGTGAAGGCGGGCCCCGCAACGGCGTCTTTGACGCTGCCGGCGAACTGCTTTTCAATAACCTGGAGCCCGCTGTTATTACCCTCAGGGAAGAAGTGGCCCTGCTGAAAGAGAAGCTGCTCCGGAGGGGGCTGGAAGCGATAGTATCAGGAAGTGGTCCTTTTTTGTTTGCTCTTTCCGGGGAAGAAGCGCTCTTGTTGGAAACGGGTGCAAAACTGGCCCGAGAGGGATACAGGGTTATTGTGACCGAAACGAAAAGGAGCGGAGATGTCTAGATGGTTGATTGCCTAGTACTGGCCGGCGGTCCCGGCGGTGAACTGGCCCAGATGGAGGGAGTTTCCAGCAAGTCCCTGGTAAAGCTCGGGGAAAAAGATCTGCTCTATTACGTGTTGAAGGCTATCCG
>PWRZ01000116.1 GCA_003563385.1 Syntrophomonadaceae bacterium | reverse complement strand
GATGTCCAGGGGGTCGTTCTGAAGGTCGCCGTCCATGGTCACCACCACCTCACCCCGAACATGGTCAAACCCGGCCTGCATGGCGGTGGATTGGCCGTAACGCCGGGCGAGACGGAGGAGGCGGATCCTCGGGTCCGCGGCACTCTCTCGGAGTGCCAGCTCTGCGGTCCGATCTTGGCTTCCATCGTCCACCAAGACCAGTTCCCAGGAGGTCTCGGTTCCCAGGGCGGCCCGGATCCTCTCAACAAGAATTGGAACACTCTCCTCCTCGTTGAGGAGGGGGATGACAACGGAGAGTCTGGGAGTCGCGATGGCGGACAACCGAGCCTCGATCGTATGGGTTAAGGGAACACCACCAAACGCTTATATAGAAAAGATCCCATGGGGCAGGCCTCGGGGGCAAGGGTGGGGTCTCAGACCGGAACCAATGTTGTGAAACACAGGGCCAGCGGCGATACTCGTCTGTCCTCCGGCGATGAAGTGCCGCGAGACCGTTGGTCAGGAATGCCTACGCTTCACACTGCCGAGCTGCTTCAGGGCGATGGAAGTGGTCTGTGGGCGCTCTTGTCGTTGTGAACCTGGGACGAGTCGATACCGACCTGGTCGAGGGTTCACTGGTCTGGCATGACCCTTGAGGCGGAATACTCCTTTATGTTCGAGCAAGGTCCGAGCAGGCCCGCCACCGGAAGCACTGATACCTTTGTGCCGGGTCCGGGAACTTTCATTCCACCGGGAGGCATCACGAGACCCCACCGGGGTCGTGAGACCGGGACTTTGCCGTTGTTGGTGCCGGGGGGCAGCCATCGGATATGAACCACCGTCCTTGGGAGGCAGGCTTTTGACCACGGTGGTGCCGCGCCAATGGGCCAGGTGGCTGGAGAGAGCCCCATATCCTCCGGCGGTGGTGGTGGGGTTGGGCGTGACAGGTCTTGCCCTGGCCCGACCCCTTGCCCGTCATGGTGTGCCGGTCATCGGGGTGGACCAAGCTCGGCGCAGGTTCACGGGGTATTCCGGATCCCACAGGCTGCTGATCACCGACCGGTTCGGCGAGGATGAAGGTTTCGTGGGATTTCTGGACGCCCTGGCCGAAGAGCTTCCTCGACGAGCGGTGCTTCTGCTCTCCATGGACCAGCACGTGACGGCTATTGGGCGCTTCGGGCAGCATCTTCGAGACCGCTACCGCTTTGAATTCCCTTCTTCGGAGGTAGTTGAGCTTCTCATGAACAAGGGGCGGTTCGCCGAATACGCCCGGTCCCATGGGTTGCCCATTCCAGCCACGCACGCCTTTGGCAGTGCAGGGGAACTGTCGGCGATCGTCCCATCCCTTCGGTTTCCTGTGGTCCTGAAGCCACAAATCAAGAACGCTGCCCTGCGTTCCTATTGCCCACAAAAGGTCTTTCGGTGTGAAGATCAAGGCCAGCTCGGGGCTTCCTATGGGCTCATGAGCCAATGGCAAACAGAGGGAGTGGTTCAGGAATGGATTCCTGGCGGAGATGGTGAGATCTTCTTCTCCATGCATTACCTGGACGAGGCGCTGAACGAGGTCGCTGGCTTCGAGGGTCGGAAGATCCGACAACATGTCCCCCAGTGTGGGAGCACGGCGAGCGCTGTGGGGGTCTCGGAAAACCGGGTGAGTGACCTCACGCGGGAGATCCTGAGGGATGTCCGTTGCGTGGGTTTCGGTGCTGTCGAGTACAAGCGGGATCCTCGGAATGGTGCGTTCTATATCATGGAGCCAACGGTGGGAAGAGTGGATCTCCAAGTGGGGGTGGCGGCGGCAAACCACTACGGTTTCGTAACCCGGGCGTTCTTCCATTTGATCGGGAAGATCCATCCCCAGGATCCCCCACCCCCGCGGCGGGGCGTGTGGCTGGACCTGCCCCGAGACCTGAAGACCGCCCGTCAGGAGGTGAGACGGGGAGAGCTCACCTGGCCAGGGTACTTTCGTTCGCTTCAAGGGTCCAGGGAGTTTGCCGTCTGGAGATGGGGGGACCTGCCCCTCCTCTGGGCCTATGTTCGGTGGATCGCGAGCCTTCCATTCAAGCTCGTGCGCCGTATGGTGGGAAGACTTGGCCGTTCGTTGAAGGGTCGGCTGGAACGTCTCCGGGCCGCCCCCGTCCTCTGGCCGGAAGCCCGGTCGGTAGCCTTTCGAGACCACCGGGGACTCAGGCCTTCCTCGAACAAAGACCATCGGGAGCACCTGGAGGCTGCCATCAGTTGGTTGGTTCGATCACAGGATGCAACGCCTGACGAGGGATTCTCCAGGGCCTATAGCCTGAACCGGAACTCAAGCCTGAACGCTCAAGGGTGGCAGCCGTCTTACCCAGAGAGTACCGGGTACATCATTCCCACATTCTACCTTGCGTCGAGAATACTGGAGAGGGAAGAGCTAGCCCGTCGCGCCTGCGCCGCTGCTCTTTGGGAAATCGATGTGCAGCTCGACTCCGGCGCTGTCCAGGCAGGTGTTCTTGGTGAGGTGCTGGCTCCCGCCGTGTTTAATACCGGTCAGGTCATCCTGGGATGGCTAAGTGCCCTGGAAGCCACGGGAGACGACCGCTTTCGGGATGCCATCGAGCGGGCGGGTGCATTCATGGTACAGGCGCTGGGAGAAGAAGAGCACTGGATCCGATGGAACTCACCGCTCGCGAACACCGCGGCCACTCTCTACAACGCCCGGGCCGCCTGGGCTCTGGCTGAAGCCGGGAAGCGACTCGGACGGGGGCCTTTCACCGATTCCGCCGCTCGAAATCTTCGGGCCGTCGCAAGGGTGCAAGATGAGTCAGGGTGGTTCCCGGGCTGCTGCCTCTCGGATCCCGTGCGACCCCTTGTTCATACCCAGGCATACACGATCCGGGGGCTTCTGGAGGGAGCTCGGGTGCTTGAGGACGAATCCCTGCTTTCCTCTGCGAGCCACGGAGCCGAAGGACTCGCACGGGTTGTTCGCCCTGATGGGTGGATGGCCGGACGTCACGAAGCGGGATGGAAGGACGCAGTGGACTGGAGTTGTCTCACCGGGCAGGCCCAGATGGCAAACGTGTGGCTCCGCTTGTTCTTCATCACTGGAGACAAGCATTGGCTCGAACCGGTTGGGGCCGTGCTTTCCTTCCTGAAGTCTACGCAGAATCTCGAATCTCAGATTGAAGGAGTGCACGGCGGGGTCCAAGGTTCATACCCGGTCTGGGGGTCCTACGGACGTTATGAGATCCAGAGCTGGGCCACGAAGTTCTTCGCCGATGCGCTGATGCGGGAGGAGCTCTCCCGCCGAGGATCGGAGGAGGGCCTTCGGGCGGATCAAGGGTTGGCGTAATTCGTGAGGTGTTTCAGCTCAATGCACTTCGGTCGGCAGTGTAATGGTTCACCCGAAACCGGACTTTTCTGGTGAGAGAGAAGGTGACAGCTTGGCCTTGAGAGCGGGGCATGGATGAGGTGCCACAGAGGAGGCTGAGATTTCGAAGAACGGAAAGCAGAGGAAGTACCCGGTGGAGGAGAAGCTACGGATCCTGGAGGAAGCGAGGCAGCCGAACACAACGGTGGCGGAGGTCTTGAGGCGCCACCAGGTGGATCCGGCCACGTTCTACCGGGGGGAGAACCAGGCAAAGGAGGGGATGAAGCGGGCCTTGGAGGGCCGGACGGGAGACACGAATGCCTTGGAGCGGGAGGTGGAGCGATTGCGTGGAGAAGTGGAGAAGAAGAGACGGATCATCGCCGAGGTGGTCGAAGAGAACCTGGGCTTAAAAAGGGGGCTCTAAAGTTGGGGGATCAGCACCGTTTCGGGGCTACTGAGAAGCGCAAGGTGCTCAGGACCGTGGAGGAGGCCCGGGCCCGGACCGGGTGGACCCTACGCCGGATTCTGAAGCGGTTGGGGCTGGCCAAGTCGGTCTATTACGAGTGGAGGCGGCGGGAGTCCGAGGATCTCCTGGACGACATGGT
>PWRZ01000133.1 GCA_003563385.1 Syntrophomonadaceae bacterium | reverse complement strand
TTGGGGAAGCTTTTCAGCCCGCCCCCCGTTTCTATTTTATGAAGGTTGCGACTTAAAAGGAAGGATAAAGGTGCTTTATTGTAGAATTGCTAAGAGATATAATAAGGAATAATAATGTAATGATTGTCCTTGTTGTCCTTGTTGCCCTTGTTGCCCTTGTTGCGCTGGCCGTATCCGCCAGGGCCAAAGCGCAAGCAACCCTTGTTGCTCTTGATTGCCCTTGCCCCGGAGGCGATTATTACATTATTACCATAATTCCTGCCGGGAAAGGAGCCGGAGCCGCTATGCAGACAGGAGTAACGGGAGTATTCTACCATCCCCTTTTCAGCCGCGAGAGCTGGCCTGTCATGCGGGACAAATTCCGCCATTTCCCCGCGGCTATGGAGGAGCTGCTGGACCTGCCGCAGGTGAAGCTGATCCAGCCCCAAGAGGTCCCCATGGGGCTGCTGCAGAAGGTCCACACCGACGAACTGCTCTATGGGATGCAGGGCAAGTGGTACTACCGCGGAGCTTTGCTGTCTGTGGGCGGGTGCGTGGAGGCCTGCGAGAAGGTCTACGCCGGGGAGCTGGCCAATGCCTTCGTGTTCGACGTGGCCGCCGGGCACCATGCCGGGCCCGCCCATGCCTGGGGCGGCACTTATATCTCCTGCAGCGGGCCGGCGGTGATAAACCTGCGCCAGAAGTTCGGCCCGCTCAAGGTGGCCATAATCGATACGGACTGCCACCACGGGGACGGCACGCGGGGTGTTTTCAGGGGGGACTCGCTCACGTTGCACTCCTGTTTCTGCAGCCACAGCGACAGCGAGGAAGAAGGGACCAAGTTCTGCGTGCCCGTGGGCTGGCGCTGCACGGACGAGGAATACCTGCAGATGATAAGGGAGCATTTTATCCCGGCGGCCGAAAAGTTCCAGCCGCAGCTGATCATTCACCTCCTCGGGCATGATACCTGCCGCGGCGATTACGGCGACCGCGGTTTGAGCACGGCCTTTTTCCCGGCGGCGGTGCGCGAGCTGAAGGAGCTTGCCTGGCGCCTCTGCGAAGGCAGGCTGGTCGTCGTAACCATGGGCGGGGCTAGGGCGGACCTGACCAGTATTATCGTGCCCGCTTCGATCCGCGTCCTGGCGGAGTCTTAGTTTTTGAGGATTAGATTAAGGAAGGTTTTATTTAAAAGGGAAGGTCTTATTAGAAAGGAAGGTTTTTAGATGGGAGTTGTTATTCGCAGGGAACTGCATCTTGAAAACTCTGAGCTGATCTGCAGCTGGCCGGGAATCGGGAGCATCGGCCTGGTGGCCGTGGACGCCCTGCGCTCCCGGCTGCGCGCGCGGATGTTTGGTGAAATCGAACCATGGGAGTTTTTCGAGCCCACAAAGGTGGTGGCCAGGGAAGGCATGCTTGAAAAGCTGGTCTTTCCCAGGAGCCGCTTTTACCACTCTGTGGTGGAGGACAGGGACCTGATCTTTTTTGTAGGCGAAGAGCAGCCCTCTTTAGGGGGGAAGCTCTACGCGCGCGGCCAGCAGGCTTACCGCATGGCCAACATGGTCGTTGATGTGGCCCTTGCGAACGGCTGCCGGAGGGTTTACACTTCCGGGGCCTGCGTGTCCCTGGTGCACCACGAGATGAAGCCGCGGGTTGTGGCCGTGGTCAGTTCGGATGAGCTCGGTGCGGAGATGAAAAAGCACCACAACGTATTTTTGATGAGCGATATCGGCGAGGGCAGGGACGAAGGCGTCATCACCGGGCTGAATGGGCTCCTGCTTTCCGTGGCCAGGAAAAAGGGCCTCGAGGCGGCCTGCCTGATGGGTGAAATACCGGACTGGCTCTCCAGGACCCCTTTTCCCTACCCGAAGGCGTCAAAATCAGTGCTGGAGGCTTTTTCCTCTATCCTGGGGATCGAGATCGACAGCAGCTTCCTGGACAGTCAAAGCGAGGAGATAGACAAGGTTGTAAACAGCATCTACGAGAAGTTCCCCCGCGATGTCCGGGAGATGTACGATAGCAGGAAGTCCCTGGCACAGCCGGGGCCGATAAGCCGCGAAGAGGCGGAATGGATGAAAGAGCATATCGACGAATTTTTAAAATCACTTGCTGAAAAGCAGGACGGGGAGAACGACGATGATGACAGACCGGTTTGATATATACAGGGTCCCCCGGCTGCAGGAGGCGGCCCTGCTTGTAGGCTGGCAGGGCCGTGACATAGGGGAGATCGGTCCCGGGGTGATCGATTTCCTTGTGGAAAAACTCGGGGGCGAGGAGGTTGCCGAAGTAAACCCGGAGCCCTTTTTCTCCTTTGATGGCGCTTCTTTTATAGACGACATTATTCAGGTCCCGGAGAGCAAGTTTTGGGCCTGCGAGGAGAGTAACCTGCTCCTTTTGAAGAGCGATGAGCCCAGCCACGCGCAGTACGATTTTTTGAACTGCATCCTTGATTTTGCGGATAAATGCCAGGTGGCGGAGCTTTACACCTTAAACGGCGCCCCTTCTCTCGTGGCCCATACCAGCAGCCGCCGGATTCTGACCCTGTTTAACGATGCCCAGTTCCGGGAGAAGTTGGGCGCCTTCGAGGAACTGGAAGAAATGACCTGGGAAGGCCCCCCGGCGGCCAGCAGTTACCTGCTCTGGGTTGCCCGCAGGAGAGGCCTTCCCGGCGTCAGCCTCTGGCCGGAGGTGCCTTTCTACCTGGCTGTGAGGAGCGACCCCGCCGGGGTGCTGGCGACGCTTTCTTTCCTGGACATCCTTTTCGGGCTGGAGCTGCAGATTGAGGAGCTCCATGAGCAGGTGGAGGAGTTCAATGCCCGCATTGACCGCCTGCGCCAGAAAAACCGCGATATAGATGAAGCTATCGACAAACTTGAGAAGGGCTTCACGCTTGACGAGAAAGAACAGGTCAAGCTGACCAGGGATATCTATGAGCTGCTCTAGCCATCAAGGTTTCTGGCTCCTGCGTCTTAACGCTCGGAGCCAGGCCCTTATCGCCTGTGTACGGTAGGCGTCTACAGCCTGTTTGTTCCAGTAGCAGTTTTACAGGGCCGTTAAATAGCTTAAATGCGATAAAGCATCGGGGAGGTATATGCAGATGCCGGACAAGAAAGCCCTGGAGGCGGTTATTGATATTATTCCGCCGAAGGTGAAGAAGATTATCGATGAGAACGTGGATGCTGCAGAAGACATCAGGGCAGCTGTTAAAGGGAAAAGGGGAGAGGCCCTGGTGGTCACCGACAGGGGTGTGCACGTGATCAAGGCTTCCGGGGAGCACCATTTTTTTGATTACGGGAGCATCGAGTCGGTCAGCATAGCAAGGGTATTCCGTCGGGGCCGCTTTGAGCTCGGAATCAGGGGTATGGAGAAGGCCGCTCCTCCCGCCGCGGAGGGCGATTTTGCCGCCGACCCCGCCGGGAACGTGGTCAACTTTCCCTTTTCCAAGATGGCCATGTTCAAGAAGGCCGAAAAGATGATCCGCTCCGTTATCGAGGCCCGCTCCGGCGGCTGAGGAATCGGCGGCCCCGGCACGGGACGTGCCGGAAGCTGTTAGCGGTGGTGGACGGAGAAGGGGCGGTGTGAAAATGTTTCCCTTTTACCTGAACAATTCCTGTATCACCTGCGGATGTGTCGACTTCCTGGTAGGGGAGGTCGTCGGGGTGACTCTCTGCAGGGAGGCACTGAAGAAGCTGGGCCTGGAGCTGGAAGAGGGCGACCAGGTCCTTGTCTGCAAGGAATGCCTGATGGAGCTGTGCCTGTAACGCCTGTAAGTAAGGGCTTGCGGGAAGGGAAGCGTCAGGGCAGGGCCCCTGTGCCGCTCCCTGTGCCGCCCCCTTCGCCGCTCCCAGTGCTGCCCCCCGTTGCGCCGTTGTAGATGTCGGAGGATAAGGATAAGAACAAGGATGGCCACCCTGTTGGCCTTTTAATGTACCGAGGAGGGAATGCCTGTTGTGAGGGACCGGTGGGGCACTTTCCCATACTTACCGCAGCGTGCAAGGGACAGGAAAAGCTCCCGGAAAAGGAACTGGAAAATAGCCGCTGTTGTCCTG